>JAEYXC010000384.1 GCA_023428655.1 Bacillota bacterium
TTGCAATTTCATTTATATATGCTATAATATAAGTAATTAGGCATATAACACCACAATAGTGCATCTTTCATACTAGCACACTTTTTTGCAACTGTCAACTCGAATTCTTCGAGTTTTTTAAAATTATACATACAAATATATACAATTTGAAAAAGCCTACTCTACGGAGTAGGCTTTTTCAACGAACGAATTGTGCCTTTTACAATTCGTGAGTCTGCTTTTGCCTTCCCAGATGGGAAGGCTTTTTCAACGAACGAATTGTGCCTTTTACAATTCGTGAGTCTGCTTTTCACTCTATTTATTTCTCATGCTGACCTTCCCACTCGGCTATATGCTTTTGTACATCCTCGGATAAGGTATCGGAATTTATCTTTTCAGCAGGAAAGTCAAAAAGATGGATGCTTTCTCCACCCGTCGGCTTCTCTCCCTCCTCCGGAGTTTCCTCCATTACAACCGAATAGAAATCGATACGAATATTATTTCTTTTCATGATATCATAAAGTTCTTTAAGTCGTTCACAAAATAACTCATAATTAATCTCATCCTGATAAAAATAGACAACAAGGATTGTATTTAAGGGAAATGTGGAGGTATCCAAGGCCATATTAAGAGTGAGCACGCTAAAATCATCCGCGGATTTATCTGCATCAGCAATGACAATAGAGGTTTCATACGGAAATTCTCTGGCAATTGTTTCTTCCACGATGTCATTTAATTCCCTTTGTAAGCGCTGATAAGTACTATAACCTCCTAATACAGTTATTTCGTAATCGTCCTCCACCTTTCCCCCAACCCAACTGACTCTAAATGCGGTATCCATACTGGTTATAGACTGTACATTGGAAAAATACTCTTTAAACTTAAAATTATAGACTGCCTTTGTTACCTCCAGGTTCATATCCGGATAAGTCTCAGCAACATAGCTACGTATTTGTGCGGTAGCAATCGCCTTCGTAATCGGGTTTCCGTAAAAAGCGGTAACCAGACTGATTATAAATCCTAAAACGATCACAAAGAATACGATAATTACAACGATGGACCAATTCACCTTTTTCATAAAACGTCCCCCATATTTTTATTGAACTCTAATTGACATCCATTGGATCCCACTTTTTACTATTATAGGAATTATACTGTACTACTTCGAATAAAGCAAAGGAATGTTAGAATCATTTACAAAATCGCGGGGCAACATATGGATGGAGCGTTCGAGAGTATTATTTATTAACGATGTTATCCTTATGCAAATAAACCATAAAGGTACAAGGAGCTATGGGAGTATACAAAGTCTCGTTATAGCGTTCTATTTTACAATTATGAATTCATCTTAACAGATCCCGTAATAACCCCGGGCATTATGATCTATAAGGCCCGGGGTTGAGTTCTTCTCACTCAAAGTGAGAAGAAGTTATAACGTTTATAGTTCATTTTGTGCACAGACAGAAAGAGTTTTTCTTAAATCAATGGAATAATTGTCAATCACTTCTCTTGCCTTATCTTCGCCACATCGATAAGCAGCTCTGGCAATCATCAATTCAAGATAGGATGAGAAATATAAAGGCGGTCTGTCTAAGCTATGACAATATAATCCTCCGCCAATATTCTCTTGGTTTAATAGCTCGAACAAATACGGAGCAGCCTTTTTACTAGGCAGGTGAATGAAATAGTGAGCGAGTATATATAGTCGCTCAAAATACGGAACACATACCATATCTGCTCTTGATGCATAGTATACATATTTACTTTTATAGGGTGTTCCTCCCGCATCGGTACGCTTAATTAAATCGCATAGCTCCGTGATTCGTGTTTGATCCTTCAGTCTTTCGAACAAAACTATCAATTGATTTAGATCCCAATAATCATTGATATCATCATTGGCAACTCCATGGCGTACCACATCCATTTGATCGTCTATATCACTATTACTATCAATACGCTCGTTATGAATCAACTCGTCAAATCTTTTGTAAAGAAGTTCAATGCCAAGAGGGTCCGCAAACCAAGCCAAGGCTTTTGCAATGAAATATTTCCTCTTACGATTAACTTCTTGTTCATATGCAGTTCTTAGCAATGGTAATACCGCCGATTTCTCCTGTAACAGTACATCAAATAATGAATAAGGATCATCTATAGATAGTTGTGCTACAGCATCATGAAGCGATTTTATGGAAGGAGCTTCTCTCTCTTCGGTCAATATATTTAATTGCCTTAATTTATTTTGAAAGTTCTCAAAGTCGACTGAATTCAGATCACTCTCTTGAGCTAATCCAGCATAGATGCCAAGCATAAAACCTGCATTTTGTACATCAGCGTTCATTCGTAACATACCAACCGCATCACGGTCACCTGAAATCGCTTTACCACCAACTAATATTCCATCAATATCCTTGGGGATAAAGCAGCCTAGAGAAACCGCAGCACGATAAACCTTATTTAATGTACCAAATCCCATTAATGCATAATCCGCTGACATTCTTCCGTGATTGTCCAAGGTCGTTTCACCAATCAGAACAATTTGGTCCAGCTCACGAAAGGTGAGTGCTTTCTCCAGTGTAATATAATCTTTTCCGATAATACGTCTTCCCTCTCGAAAGGCAAGTGGGTGCGAGAAGTAGTATGGCGAATTCTCACACTGTGAAATCGTTAATCCACGTAACATATCCTGATAATTGGATGGATCAACGGCATCATAATCACCATGGAATTCATTTTCCTGATAATTATCTACACTTACTTCTGTTCGTCCCCATCTGCTAAAGGTCTGACTGTTTCCATCCTGCGGATCACCAAACTCAAATGCAGCTCCGGATAAAGCAGCTAAATCTCCATTTCCTGTCATATCCATAAAAATTCTTGCATTGAGAAGATAAACTCCCGTTTCATTTGCAATAATGGCGCCAACCAGCCTTTGACCATCTAATTTTGCTCCACAAACAACAGTATTTAATAGATAAGGAAAACTCATTTGCTCTAAGGTTATAAAATGAAAGTACTCCATAATAATGTATTCTGAAGATTTTTCATAGGAGAACTTAATGTTATTTGCTATGAATTCTTGAAAGGAATCGTTTAAAGCCTTTGTAAAGCCACCCTGATATCCATAATAGTAACTCATGACATGTGCTGCTGTCTTAGTTCCGCCTAAGGTACTCTGATTCTCAATACCTAAGAGACTTTTTTCAGAGACAGCTATCCCCATGGCCGCTGACATACCGGAGACTCCCATACCAGCAATTACGATATCATTATCAATGTTTGGTAATTCATCTGATATCAGCGTAATTGAATTTAGTTTTACTCCTAACCACTCACTCGAACCATGATCCATTACGCATTCTGATCGATGCCTTTTTGTACCGTTCATCCAGAAATATTGCTCTGAGGAGCTTTCATCACATGGACGCAAATGTTCCAATCGATTCTTTAAGAAAATTTCAAGCTGAAGTAAATCGGCTTCTGTAAAGCCGAAGTTTAATACTATATCGCTTTCCAGAATATTATTCAAACCACGATTATAATGGAACCCATTTCTTGTGCTGGAGGCTTCACTTGATATGTTAATTAATTTAAAATTCTTAAACTCCTCTATCTCAGCTAATTTATTTAGCACCTGTAAGCTTCGTATGCGAGCTTTAATCTCCGCCTTTGTTCTTGCAGATACACCATTATCATCAATTGCCATCTTAAATTCCATCGTCACGATGCGGCTATTTGACGAATGCTTTGACGGATTAACGATTAATAATTGAGTATCGCTATTTTCCAGATTAATCTTTATAAGGTTTTCTTTATAATGACAATTGGTCAATTCCAATGCAAACTGTATGCTGTGATCATAATAGCTACTCGTCGGCAATCCTATTATATTTTGTAGCAGCTGGGTATTACTGCAATCCAAAACATAATCACAATCAATCGAATACATTCCATAGGGATTGGCAAAATAAACTTTATTTATTGAAGTTTTTCCACCAACTCCGATCAAATGAGACAGATAAAAACACGGTATCTCAAGCTCCCTCATTCGTTTTCCCAGTGCCATTTTCAATTCTCCTTGATAATAGCAATTATTAGAAGCAATTGAAACTCCTCTTATGTCAAAGTATTTTTCTAATATCGATTTTTCACAGTCCTGCTGCTTAACGAACAGTTGATATCTTCCCGTCATTTCATATCCAAGATAACTTCTTGATTCAATTATAATCGGAGATAGACCTTGATTTTTTGCAATTACCGCTGCAATACACCCTGCAATTCCTCCCCCTAATATAACAATCTTCTTTTCCACCATGATATCCTCTCATTCTATTTTAATCAGATCAATTCGGAGTGCCCTTAAAGGGGCTATAGCAGATTATCTATACTTTGGACGGAAGATGGATTGGATACCATTGGGGGAGAATCCCACAAGCCTTCCTACCTAAATACAGTTCATTTTGCTACAACCCCTTTTTATTATTTAGATCATTATGGTTATTTAAGTTATCAAATTATTTAAGCGATTAAGTTATTTAATATAGCCTAATTCCTTTAATGACTCATTTGCTACATCAACATATTCCTGAAGGGAGAATGAGGTGTATAATTTCTCAATAAAGCCATCCCATTTATCCATGCTCTGGGTACCAAACATAAACTGTGCAACCTGCTCCAAAACGTATGCTTCAATATCCGATACATTGATATTATCGGGTTTTTCTACCATCTGACCATAGTGCGTATAAATGGTAACATCCTCTGCACAATGCTTAATATATTCGGAGCAATCAGCAAATTTGGTCATACAATAAATCATATCCTGACGACCTAAGAATTGAATTCCCCAGCCATAGCTTAATTCGTCCATTTTATCCAGTTTAACAATGGTATCATTTTCAACCTTATAATGCTCATTCTCAATACCAAAGCTTAACAGATTGTCACATTCCTCCGTTGCGATATAGTCAAAAAGCTTTAATACGGCTTCTAATTTCTCCGGCTCATCTACCAAATCAGCATTGATTGCATAAACCGCATCATTACCGGACGCGGAATTGGATGCTCCTGACACACCATAATCCGTTTTGATTTCTGCTCTGAAGGGTCCCCAGTTAGCTTCCGGGAAAACCGCCTGTAATATTTTTGCTTGTGCGGGCTTGCTATAATTTGCCCAACCTCCATAACAAATTCCTGCTTTACCCATGGACATTTTTTCAGTTATACTATCATTTGTATTTGATAATATTTCCGGATCAACAACACCTGCTTCTACAAATCTTCGGATTTCTTCTACTGCAAGACGGAATTCCGGCAGAGTACAAGCCATTACTGCTTTATTATCTTTAATCATAATTGTCTCTGGCCCGGTCACACCATAGGCAGTCCAAAATCCATCAAATGCTCCACGACCAAAGGTACTTGCAGTTGCTCCGTATTGTCCGCTGACTGCATAGGTATCATTTTTTCCGTTTCCATCCAAATCAGAGGTGGTCATGAGTTTTGCTATTTCAAGTAATTCATCAAAATTCTTAGGATCGGATACGCCTAATTTATCCAACCAGTCATATCGAATATACCAGCATCCATAATTACCTTCCATACGACGTGGTATTCCATAAATGCCGCCATCAAAGGTTACGCGTGCCCATTGCTGCTCCGTAAACATATTTTTTACGTTTGGCATTTTATCTAAATAATCCTTCAAATCTAATAAAACTCCATCCTTTTTATAAGATGCCAAATTGCTTAAGGTAGTTACTCGAAAAACATCCGGGATATCACCGCCTGCTAATCGAGATACAAGGAGTGATTCATCACCACCTGTGCTGGTAATATCCAAATCAATTCCAACCCTTTTTTCTAGCTCCGGAATGATTGTATCGGAATCCGGAATAGTAACAGGAATACCATATAAGGATATGGAAGTCACTTCGGTTGCAGTATCCCCTTGACTATTACTGACAGCTTCACCTCCCGAACCCTTTGTTTCCTGTGCTTCCTTTTTACCGCATCCGATTAAACCAAACATTAATACGATTACTAATGAGATTGCTACTAACTTTTTCATACACTACCTTCCTCCTTGATCTCTTTTTATGTGAAAAGGATGTCGTTATCCTTTTACAGCCCCTAGCATAATCCCCTGTGTAAAATGTTTTTGCAAAAATGGATAGACAACAATAATTGGTACCGCAGAAACAACAACACCGGCCATCTGCAATGTTCTTGTCGGAACAGCAATTTCTGCATCCATATTGTTTGCTCTGTTTAGCATCTCTCTTAATACCACCTGTAACGTACGCATTGCTGAGTCGTTATTATACATTAGACTTGAAAAATACTCATTCCAGTGAGCCACTCCATACATCAAGCCAATCGTCGCTATAATTGGCATAGATACCGGCAAAGCAATGGAACAGAGTACTCTAAATTCTCCCGCTCCGTCAATTCGAGCTGATTCAAAGAGACTTCCATCGATACTTGAAAAAAAGGATCTTGTAATCAGCAATGTGTATGGCGCAACTAATGTGGGGATAACCAGTGCCGCTAATGAATTCAAAAGACCTGTGTTCTTTACCATTAAGTAGGTCGGGATCATTCCTCCACTAATCATTAACGGTATTAAAGCAAAAAGAGTAAAGAATTTTCCAAATACCAAATCCTTTTTGGATAATGCATACGCCATTAATACTGTGACAATAATATTTAATGCTGTACCGAAGGTTGAAATTAAAACCGTATTGATAAAACAGCGCAGAACATAGGGCTCCATCCAAAATTGCCTATATGCTTCAAAGGTAAATTTCTTCGGAAATAAAACAACTCCGCTCTGTCTTAAATACTCCTCATATGGAGTAAGTGATACTGAAACTACATATAGCATTGGGAATAAACATAAAACACCAATAACGATTAAAATAGTTGCTACAAAAAACTGATATATTTTTTCATTTCTTCCTTTTACCATAATGATTCTCCTCTGCAGCGATTTGATATTTTATTAACGGTGACGATTAATGCAAAAGATATCAATGATTTGAATAATCCTACCGCACTTGACAATGAAAGGTTAAAGTTTTCAAAACCTGTTCGAAATACCCATGTGTCGATAATATCTACCGTCGAATAAACGCCTTCATTATACATGACATAAATTTGATCAAAACCAGCATTCAAAACGGTTCCACAACGAAGAATCAGAGTTATTATGATAATACTGCTGATAGAAGGAATTGTAATATAAAAAATCGATTTGAAATGACTGCATCCATCCATATGCGCAGCCTCATATAATTGGGGGTCGATGCCTGATATTGCAGCTAAATAGATAATCGCTGACCATCCGGTAGTCTTCCAAATGTCTGTCCCAATAATCATATTTCGGAACATTTTTGGTTCTGTTAATACAGGAATAGCATTACCGGTTAGTGTTCGTATCCAATCATTGATTAGTCCATTCGTTTCGGAAAATAAGATGAAGCACATTCCATATATAACGACCCATGATAGAAAATGAGGCATATAAGTCAAGGTTTGAACGACACGCTTAAGCTTTAAGGATTTGCACTCATTCAATAAAATTGCTAATGCAATCGCTAATGGAATACCTAAAAATATTTTCGAGAAGCTGATAATAAATGTGTTTTTAATTAATGGGAAAAACGCTGGCGATTTAAAGAAAAACTCGAAATTTCTATACCAAGGATCAGCAAAATCACTGCCTAGAATACCTGCTTTAATACTATAATCTTTGATACTGACAATCACACCGGTAACGATGGGTGCATATAAGTACACAATATAAAAAATTACTCCCGGAAGTAGCATTAATAATAATGCTCTTTGTGATATAATCGTTTTAACTAGCTTCTTTTCCTTCTTTCTATTGCTCCTAGATAAATCATTCATTATTTACCCCCCTAATTCATTAGTACTATATATATTTTACCAAGTATCAGGGGGTAAACAATGTTATTATCGGCACTTTTGTCATAATTCCAGTCATTTTAATATGGATTATATCACTTTTATACAATTTTAACGACTATCTCAACAATAGTACCGATACCTTCTCTGGAACTGATATACATATCACTTTCCTTTCCATAAAAATGTCGTATTCTCTCCTTTACGTTCTTCAGCCCGATTGATACCATGCCTTGATGATTTGGAGTTCCTTCTCTGCCTGTCCATATTGTTTTTAGTACATTAGAGGGGATGCCTATCCCATTATCTTCAATAAAAATGTGCAATTCATTATCGAGACGATCAAACCTTATATGAATTTCACCCCTTCTTGAAAGCTTCTGGAAACCATGATAGATAGCATTTTCAATGATAGGCTGTAATAATAATTTAGGAACATTCACATCTTTAAATGGCTCATAATCATCTAAGATTAAGTCAAAGGTATCTCCTAGCCTAAACTGTTGCAACCTGGTATATTCCTGCACAATAACCATTTCCTCTTCCAGCTTTATGGTCTCGCCAAGATTATAAGTAATTGTTCTTAATAAAGTATCAAAGGAGTGGAGCATTTTTTGTGCCTCTTGGATTTTATTTTGTTCCAGAAGTGCATGAATACAGATATGAATATTAAACAAGAAATGGGGTTGAATCTGACTCTGCAGTACTTTATATTCGTATTCAAATTGCTTTTTCTGCATTTGACTTTTTTGTTCCGCTGCCGATTGTAAATCATCCAAAAGATGATTGAAGCTCATTGCTAAATGATTGATTTCAGTAATATTATTTGTTTCTAATTTAGGTACCGGAAGATCCGGAGTTGTTTGTTTAATCTGTTTATTGAGATTTTTAATCGGTTTTGTAATG
The DNA here is from genome assembly GCA_023428655.1 of Bacillota bacterium. Lineage (GTDB taxonomy): Bacteria > Bacillota > Clostridia > Lachnospirales > Lachnospiraceae > Mobilitalea. The sequence goes on from JAEYXC010000384.1 coordinate 8,812, forward strand.
AGTAAACTGATGCTTAACGAAATTGGTATAATCAACAGGATCGATAAAAATCCAATCATTGAATAATTTTTAATCATTTGATAAAGAGACTTATAATAATAGGTATAATCTGTGATAAAATATAAATTCCATCGATTATCATACCTGATCCGCCTAACAATCAGTTTCTTATTACCAAGACTTATCTCCGATATATTTGATTTTACCTTAAACAACTTGCTTTTCAACTTGTTATCAATGTCTAAGTGTCCATCGGTATCAGCAAGATTACCGATTAGATCGGAATTGTTATCAAAATAAACACTCTTTCCACTACTATCAAGTACAACTAACGTCTCAGAATTTGATATTTTCTGTGATAGGGCGCCAAATAGTGTTTGCGGGCGTATCTCTGCAATTAGAAGCAACTCTTGATTATCATCATCAATAATAGAACTGATAATCGCAATCGCACGATTCGCTAGGATGGTAGAATAATATGGTGTAGTAATTGCTAATCTGCTTTTCTGCCTCATTTCATAATATTTTGAGGTATCAATTTTTCGATTTACGATAAGCATGTTATTATTAATCGCTATAATTTCATCATTTCTTATTAACATGAACGAATCTATGTTAGTATAAGTAGTTGAATAAGATTGAAACAAATCATTAATGTTTTCTTCATCTAAGGTTTGTAGCTTTTTATTTAGTGTTAATTGAGAAATAAAGCTTACCTGTCGGTCAATAATTATTTTTAGATAAGATTCGATCATGGAAAGGTTATCTAACGAATTATTTACGATTTGTGTTTTTATTGTATTCCTTGCTTCCCTATATTGAAATGCAAAAATCAAACTGAAGCTGGTGAAAAAGGTTAAGATTATAATGATTAGTGTTCTTTTAAATATTGAATATCGCATATTATATTCCTCTATTTAACTTTTTTAGGATTTACACCATAATAATTCGAAAAGGTATTAACAAATGATCTATAATTTTCATAACCAACTTGTTCTGCTACTTCATAAATTTTTTTATTACTTTTCTTCAATAAATTTAATGCTTGCTCCATTCGAAAATTAATTAAAATTTCTTGAAAATTGTTACCGGTTTCTTCTTTCAGCTTTTTAGACAAATAACCGGGACTCATTCCAACATACTGAGCAACCTCGGATAGTTGTAAATTAGCCTTTACATAATTAATTCCTATATATTCCAATGCAGTGTTAACAATGTAGCTGTAATTATTTGCTTCATTTTGAATGGCGTTAATAATATCAATCATTTTCTTCTCTAAATCAATCAGGTTCTCCGCATCGAGAAGCTTTTTATGCATGCTGTCATGGCTACTGATTGAATATAATGCTTCATATTTATGTAATACTAGACTAAAGGCTTTTTTTACTTCTTTGGGATGGTAAAAATTCTTTTTGCACTCATCTGCCATTTTACTAATATACTGATTGAGCTGCGTTTTCGATTGTATATTATCCTTTAAATTATGAGTCCATTCAAATATGGTATTCGAGTATAAAGAAGAAAAAAGCTGCTCACAGCTAACATTGATGATATTTAGAGGTGTATAAAAATTCTTGAGATACATTGTTTCATTAACATCATGGGCTCGTAAGTATCCATTTAGGAAGTTGTTACATTCTGTTATCGTTATAATCGTATTTTTGTTAATGAGGATATTTTCTTTCTGATACAATTCATCTAAAAGTCGTTTCTTAATTTCATTCACGGAATAATCCGTTAGAAATTCAACACAGGATAACCCTCTAATAATAATTCCTGCGGTAATCTCCATAACCCTCGGTATAGAATCAATTTTTTCAATAATTTCAGTCATATTATTAAATCGGTATGAGAAGTAAACTGATATCAGGGTATTGTATTTTTTATTAAAAAAGTCCTCCATCTCACTCTTGTAATTATGAATCACCTCATCCGATTCAATGATTAAAATCCGACCGCCTTTATAAAGTAGATTGTATCTCGAATCTAATATAATACTGTTATTAACAAAATACTTCTTCGCGTTTTCTAATGCCATGATCAGCTGTGCTTGATAATCCATTGTTTTTATTACATAATCAGAGGCTCCACTTTGTAAAGCAAATCTAGCATAATCAAATTTTTGATGCACCGTCAGCAAAATCACCTGAATCTCCGGAAATATTTCATGCAATTTCGAAAGAAAGGAAAGACCATCTAATAAAGGCATATTAATGTCTGTTATCACGATATGTGGCAAAATTTCCATGCATTTATTTAATGCCTCTTCCCCATTGGTAGCTTTCCCAATACATTCACATTCATAGTTCTCCCAATTAAAATTTGCCAAGCTTTCTAAAAAGGGAATTTCATCATCTACAATCAATACACGATACATAGTTATTGTCAAGAATACTCCTGACATACCTCCTCTCAAATTCACTTCATAAGCATAATAATACACACTGATGCATTTTTATACTCATTTAATTGCATCAAGCTAGGAAGCTTTACCAGATCCTTTGGCTCACTGTTATGATACAATTCCACTTCTGACGATCTTATTCGTCAAAGTGCTTACTTTATTGGGTATTTCCGTTTGTTTTTAAGTAAACTATACCATATAAAATATAATAAGTCCACACAACCATAATCAGGGAATGATTGCATATTAATTCAAATATTCGCTTTTATTTGGATGAACCAAGAGTTCTCGACCCTGTTATAAGCATTACTGTTACTTACCCCCTCGTAAATGCGTAGACAAAGGAGGCTGTTGCAACAGCCTCCCCTTCCTTTCAAATGCTCTCCATCGTCCCATCTTAATAGGAAAAGATATCATGGCGGGAGGCATTATAGATGTTCTCTACTTGTGGTCTTACTAAGCCAGGCTTTGCAGATATCCGGATAATTAGTTATTACCCCGTCACATCCCCATAAATACATTCTCTGCAATTCATCCATACCATTAATCGTCCACACATTCACCTTTATACCGTTTTCCTTACAATGATCCACGGTCTCTCTTGTAAGGTTTAAGATATCCGGATGGTAACATTCCAATTGATATTCCCTAGCAAAGTATCCTGCGTTCCAGATTTCCGGCTTTCCAACGATTATTCCACATTCAATATTAGGCGCCAATTGCTTACACTTGAGTAGGGACACATGATTAAAGGAAGAAAACATCACCCGATCCGTTAATCCGTATTTTTTTACCAGCTCCAGCGTCTTTTCCTCTAAGCAAGGATAATAATATTTTCGGTTTTTCAATTCAATATTAGTGGTGACATCCTGTTTCCGTACCCAATTCAAATACTCATCCAGTCGTGGAATCGGGTTAAAGCCATATTTATCTCCATACCTAGCATTTACATTAAATTGTTGTAATTCCTGATAAGTTAGATCCTTGATATAACCTTTTCCATTCGTTATATTCTCCACACTTTCATCATGGAGTATGACAAGAACCCCGTCTTTTGACATTTGTACATCAATCTCAATCTCGTCACAGCCTGCTTCCACCGCTTTTTCATAAGCAAGCATCGTATTTTCGGGATATTGACCGCTATAACCTCGATGTGCTATTACATTCATGATCTTCTCCCCTTCTTTCCTCATCATTAGTAATCCCTCTATCTCGTCATTCCATTCAATCAACTATATTCCGGTTTCACCCTTCGACCTCGTGAATCATAGTGTTGTGATGCATAAATGAAACTCCTTAGGATTGCCTATCTTCATCCTGCCATGCTAACGTACATCGCAATGCCTTCCTCCACCCCTTTAATAACCTCTGTGATTGCTCCTCTTTCATCTGTGGAAGAAATTCCTTGGATCGCATCCAATTCTTCTTGATTTCCTCCTTGTCCCTCCAGTATCCCATCGTTAGGCCTGCAAGATATCCCACCCCTAAAGCCGTTGTCTCGATGCATCCGGGTCTCTCAACCGGTATGAGTAAAATATCCGACAGAAATTGCATTAGAAAATCGTTCCTACTCACACCGCCATCAACCTTTAAGCTATTAATGCATAAATTCGCATCCTTCTCCATCGCTCGTAGGACATCATGGGTCTGATATGCGATGGCCTCCAATGCTGCACGAATAATATGCTCCTTGCTGCAGCCTCTGGTTATGCCTACAATGGTACCTCTTGCATATGGATTCCAATATGGAGCTCCTAAGCCTGTAAATGCAGGCACCATATAAACTCCACAGGTATCCTCAGCCTGTTTTGCATAGCCCTCTACCTGCGTAACATCATCTATCAAACGTAATTCATCCCGCAGCCATTGAACAACCGCACCGGCGGCAAAAACACTTCCCTCCAGTGCATAATTCACTTCTGCTTCTGTACTCGCTGCAATGGTTGTTAACAGGCCATGTTTTGACAAAACTGCCTCACAGCCGGTATTCATGAGCATAAAACATCCTGTACCGAAGGTATTCTTTACATCGCCCTTTTCAAAACAAAGCTGACCGTATAAAGCTGACTGCTGATCTCCGGCAACACCCGCAATAGCAATATCACCACCTAGCAGTTCATGATCTGTATAACCAAAAAGGTAGCTGGAGGGGTTCACACGAGGTAACATTAACTTCGGAATATGGAAGTAATCCAGTATTTCGTCATCCCAACACAGATTTCTTATATTAAAAAGCATAGTCCTTGATGCATTCGTGTAATCCGTTGCATGAACTTTCCCCTTCGTCAACTTCCAAATCAGCCAAGTATCCACTGTTCCAAACAGCAGATTACCGGCTTCGGCCTCTTTTCTGGCCCCCTCTACATGATCCAGAATCCAGGCGATTTTCGTAGCCGAGAAATATGCATCCGGTATTAAGCCCGTTTTCTCTTGAAACACTCTATCAAAACCATGTTGTTTCAGAAGCTGGATTCGATCCGCTGTTCTATGACATTGCCAGACAATGGCATTATAAATCGGTTCCCCCGTATTCTTATTCCAAATAACTGTAGTCTCACGCTGATTGGTAATGCCTAATGCTGCAATTTCTCCTGCTGAGATATTCAGCTTAGCTATTGCATCAATAGCTACGCTATACTGGGAGTTCCAAATTTCCATCGGGTCATGCTCCACCCAACCCGGATGCGGATAAATCTGTTTAAACTCCCTCTGTACCTTACTGATAACCCTTCCATTCTTATTGATTATGATACATCGGGAGCTTGTCGTCCCCTGATCAAAAGCCATTATATATTTTTTCCCCATAACCTTCTTCTCCTCAGGCAATGTCCTTGGTTGCAATAACATCGATACCAGTCCCTGCAATATCCGCTTTGACCACATCCCCTGTTTTCACCGGAGACTGTAGCTCAACACAAGCCAACTCCTCAATGCACTGCATCACCTTATACTTTGGTATCCCCACTTTTGTCTTGACCGATACCAATGGAGTATTACATCCCCTTACCCTTACCGTAGAGGTCACAATTCTTCTGGGATCTGTTATCTCAGCAATTGCATAGGATTTTCCTTTCGGACAGGAATTTCCCGACACATTGATATTCTCCTCCGATTCTATTGTTACATTTAGTATGCAGCCCAGAGGGCAGCAAATACAGACCATTTCCTTCTTTTCCATACCAATCCTCACGCCTTTCCTCATCACCGACAGCTTGTTGTGAAGGACTACCATCCTCACACTCTGCAAAGTTTATTTTTCGATTGAAATCGTAATAACGTTGGGTCCATACCCTTTACTTCTCGATAGCAATACGAATTTGCTGTAAATCAAGGTAAGGGGCTAGCTCCGTCCTTTTGAGCTTAAACTCCTCCATCTCACCGGGTGCCATAATTCGTTTTGATATTTTTTTTACGAGCATATCATCGTAATAAATGCATAGCATAACCTGCGAGAATGAATCACTTACACGGAAACGCACCATTAACTCATCCGGCATGCGCAACAAATCAAGAAAGGATGGTACGGTATAGCGTATGCCATAGCCCGGTATAATAGCAATTTGCTTCTCATTACGTTTCTTTTGGCCTTTGACATATAATGCAGCATTCTTTCCGGCTGTCATAGCCTCTTGGGATACGTAATCAACCAAATCATGTACATGAAGTACATTTCCGCAAGCAAATACACCGGATATGTTAGTCTGAAGACTCTCGTCAACAATAGGTCCTGACGTAACCTGGCTCAACGTAATTCCCAATTTCATCGACAGCTCATTTTCCGGTATTAACCCCACTGAGAGCAGCAGCGTGTCACATGCGATATATTCCTCTGTACCAGGGATGGGCTTCAAGCTCTCATCCACCTTGGCAATTGTAACACCTCTTATCCTCTCCTTGCCGTCAATATCGATAACCGTATGGCTGAGCTTAAGTGGTATCCCAAAGTCATCCAGACACTGTGCAATATTACGTTTTAACCCTCCTGAGTAGGGCATCACCTCTGCTACCAGCTTCACCTTAGCACCCTCCAAGGTCATACGCCTTGCCATAATCAGTCCGATATCACCGGAGCCTAAGATTACTACCTCTTTTCCCGGCATCCTACCATCGATGTTAATAAAATGCTGTGCCGTACCGGCAGAATAGATCCCTGCCGGACGGTATCCCGGTATATTAAGGGCCCCCCTCGGGCGTTCCCTACAGCCCATGGCAAGTATGATCGCATCCGCAGTAATTTGGAAAAGTCCATTGGACCGATTCATCAAAGAGATCACGAAGTGCGATGATTGTGATCCCCCCTCATTTTCTATCTTTTCTTCACGGATATCAACCGCCATCGTATTAAGCATAGATGGAATACCCGCCTCTTTCACCTTCTGTATGTACCTATCGGCATATTCCGGCCCGGTGAGCTCCTCCTTAAAGGTATGAACTCCAAAGCCATTATGAATGCATTGATTTAGGATACCCCCTAGCTCCTTATCCCGTTCTATAATCATCACGTTTTTAATACCCTGCTCTTTTGCACCAAGTGCAGCAGCAAGCCCGGCTGGTCCGCCGCCTATGATAACAATGTCAAATTTCATTTTTACCCCCTCTGTTCCACTCCTGCTTATTATACCCAGTCAAATAGTTAGAGCCTTCCTGCGATTTCACTATAGAGATTACCTCTTCCTTCCACTCTCTCGAAAGAATTTCCATCACCTTAGGTAAACAAAAACCAGCCTGACATCTTCCTGCCCCAGCACGGGTACGTCGTTTTATTCCATCCAGCGTTCTTGCACCCAAGGGTCTATGAATTGCATCTAGAATTTCACCCTCTGTCACCATCTCACAACGACAGATTACATTGGCATATGCAGGATTCTTGCTGATTAAATCCTTCTGTTCCTCTAAGGACGCAGTTACCATACTCTTAATACCAACTCTTCGACTTATGTAAGCCTCATTTCTTTTCGCAGGTGCTATCTCATTGACTATTTCAGCAACATAGCTGCCAATTGCTGGCGCACAGGTTAATCCAGGGGATTCTATCCCTGCAACATCGATAAACCCTTTTGCATCTCCCACCTCTTCTATAATAAAATCATCCTTTGCCTCATGAGCCCGTAGCCCTGCAAAAGAGGTAATTATCTGACGCATCGGTGGAAGCGCATCTACACTTAAGGCCGCCTTTTTCATCACTTCTTGAAGTCCTCTTTCCGTTGTATGCAAGCCTTCCTTATCCTGGATATCCTCTGCCGTTGGTCCGAGAAGAAGATTTCCATGAACGGTAGGTGTAATCAATACCCCCTTCCCATATTCTGTAGGAAGTTGGAATATGGTTTTGGATACAAATCCTCCCGCTTGTTTATCATACAAGCAGTATTCTCCTTTTCGTGCAACCAGCGTCATTTTCTTTTTACTAACCATATTATGCAATTTATCTGCATAAACACCTGCCGCATTTACAACGATACGGCACTCCACCTCCCCCTTCGTTGTATGCAATCGATAGCTGTCTTCCAGCTTATCTATCCCAATCACTTCCGTACCAAAGTAAAACTTGGCTCCATTCGCATATGCATTTTCTGCCAAAGCAATCGTGAGACCAAAGGGACATACAATTCCTCCCGTAGGTGCATATAATGCTGCCACTACTAATTTGGAAAGATTGGGCTCCAACCTTCTTGCCTCTTCCCCGGACAGTAGCTGCAACTCTTGAACACCGTTTTTTATTCCTTTCTCATAAAGCTGCTTTAACTTCTCTTTCTCATCCTCACGAAAACATAGAACCAGAGAACCATTTCTTCGAAAGGAAAAATCAAGCTCCTTCGATAATCTCTCCATTATCCTATTCCCCTGTACATTCAGCTTGGCTTTCAGACTACCCGGGGTGGCGTCAAAGCCTGCATGAACGATACCACTGTTTGCCTTTGATGTTCCTTCGCAGACGTCCAGTCCCTTTTCCAGAACCGCAACCTTTCTGTCGTATCTCATTAACTCATTTGCCACAGCACTTCCGACTACTCCGGCACCGATAATGACCACATCATACATGCGAATCCTCCTTTTTGCACATAAAAAAAGCCAAACAAACAACACCATAATCTATGGTATCTCTTGCTTGGCTCTAAGTCTCATGCATTCAATATTTTATTTTGGATCGAAGCAGTACAATGAATTGCACTGTTCAATTACTTAACTTGATGGTACCAAACTTTTTAATAAAACGCAACATAAATTTATATATCATAATATTTCCACACTATAATATATGCACCTTAAAAAATGTTGTATCACATAAACCAAACATCCTGATTCGTCGTAGAGATAGAAACAGCTCCTCCGGACAATGCGGACAGCACATCTTCTTTATCC
>JAEYXC010000038.1 GCA_023428655.1 Bacillota bacterium
CATCAATCTGCGCCACTCTTTCTAAATATTCCCTTCTGGATTTCCCAGCCTTCTTATATTCCTTATAGGTATCAATAATCTCATGATAGGCAGCTTCTCCCTCTCCGATATAGAAGATGTCGAAAAAGTCCGCGATGGGCTCAGGATTATAGCTACAAGGGCCGCCACCAATGACAAGGGGATGCTCTTCGGTTCGATCCTTTGCATAGATCGGGATCCCGGACAGCTCTAAAATCTGAAGAATATTGGTGTAACACATCTCATATTGAAGTGTAATACCAAGAAAATCAAAATCCTTCACCGGTTCCTGGCTCTCCAGTGCAAATAAAGGAATATGACGTTCTCTCATCAGCTTGTCCATATCTACCCAAGGGGAGTAAACTCTCTCACAATAGGTATCCTCACGACGGTTAATCATATCATAAAGAATCTGTATCCCCAAATGTGACATTCCGATCTCATACACGTCCGGAAAACACATACAAAAGCGAACATCCACCTTACGGGGATCCTTCACAATCATATTAACTTCACCGCCGATATATCTGGCCGGCTTCTCTATGGTTAATAATATTTCATCGGATAATGCTAATTTTCTCATTCTTTTGTCCTTTCAATTCAAATACGGATAAGACCGTCCTTTTACTATCCGTTATTATAACTGAAATGAGACGAAATTACAATGAACTTATTCCTTAAGCAGGGTAATCACAAATTCCTCCAGCTGCTTCATACTATCATTGCCGGACACATAGCTTTGAATCTTCTCTGAAGAAAATTCACCAACCTTAAAATCAAACTTATCCATCAAAAATATACTCAAAAATAACACCAGGGCACACACCATTCGTATAATCAGGAAGCGAAAGGCTGCAATCTCTTTCATTGCTTCCATATCATGCCCTTCCTGCTTCCCTTCATGAAACAGATGATAGGTCTTTGATTTTTTACTTTGCTCAACCTCTGCATTCTGTAAGGCACTATCAAGATAATAGCTGTCATAGGCTCTGGCCGTGCTTTGCATTGTGCTCAGCTGCTGCAGGCAGGATTCTCTTGCCTGTCGGATATATTCCGCTCTCGATACCGGAATAGCCGGATTATAGTATTCTAAGGAAACCAACGGATTGTCCTCTGTATCCTTACCCTGCAGTAATGCTTTTGGAGTTGCTTGGCTCTGTCCGGTCTTTTGTGGTTTATCCTTATCCATTATTCTACCCGTCAAAAACAGATTCTCATCGATATTATTATGTAGATTTTTCTCAATCTGCTGTACCATCCTATCTTCAACCCTTTTATCCACCGGGTACCTCCTCTCGTAATAGACAAAGTGAAATGCTTGTTTTATCTGATTCATTATATTATTTGCCAAGAATAGTTATGACACAATAAAAAAGCAGCCTGTGAAATAATCTATAAAAACCTAGGTTGCTTCGTTTTTAATAAGATTATTACAGGCTGCCTTGCTTATAACTTGAAATCACATCACGATGGTGCTTCGTAGGGCACGCTAGTTCTTAAGGTACTTTACCGCAATCTGTGTTCTATGCTCCAATCCGGTTTTCTCTAAGATGGTACTAATGTGATTACGTACAGTTCCATTGGTCAGAAACAGAGTCTCACCGATCTCCTTATTAGATAATCCCTCTGCAATCAGCTTTACGACCTCCAGCTCTCTGGGAGAAAGAAGCATATCAAACAGCTTGCTGCCGGATACCCCATTGGATATTCTGCCACGAATAAATTCCAGTACATCTGCCTGGAACACCGTTCCTCCGGTATGAATCACACGGATTGCAGACAGAATCCGCTCCGCGGGACTATTCTTCAGAATATAGCCGTTGATTCCAGCCCGAAATGCTCTTAGGATTAAATCCGGTTCATCAAAGGTGGTTAACAGTAACGGTACAGAAAGCTTCTTATCCAGAATACATTCTGCAGCCTTAATTCCATCCATTTTTGGCATACGAATATCCAACATTATGACATCCGGCTTGTGCTCCTCGCATAATTGTAAGGCTTCCTCCCCGTTGGATGCCGCTCCTAAGAACTCCATGTCCTTTTGGGTTTCTATAATCATCTTTAAGCCTTCTCGAATAATGGCATCATCATCCGCAATCAACACTCTTATCATAATTCACCTCTGATCTTTCTATCGCTTCCTGCTTCGTTCCTTCCATCGTATGGATCAATACGCAAATATATTCGTTACCGAAAAGCCTCGCTCCCCTTTTTGGAAAAAGCACTTTCCCTTGGCATGGATGGTTCTTTCTTCCATAGCCACCAGACCCAGACCCTTCTCAAAGCCACCTTCACAATACCCATTGTCCTTATATTCCACCTTAATCAGCTTCTTATATACTTCTATATTCAGAGTAAATTCATTGGCATTGGAATGCTTCAGCAGATTCGTTAGACACTCCTTGGTGTTATCGAGAATGCAGGACCAAATCTCAAGATTTATAACATCAAGATTCCCCGAAGTGGTCAGCTTTGCATTCTTATTATAGCTGACCTTGAATTCCTCCAATAGAGCATTGATCTCATTTCTGCCAACCAGATATTGCTCCACCCTCTCATCCCGAAGTGCCATTCGTATCTCATCCACTCCACCTCTCAGATTGGCAATAGCCTTCTGTATACTTTCCGTGGCCTTTTGAGGCTGCTCCTTCAGGATGAGCAAGGCGGCCTCCAGCATAATGATACTTCCGGATATTCCATGTCCCACCTGATCGTGGATCCGGGTTGCAATACGATTTCGTTCTTCTACCGATGCATTATACTTCAGTGTTTTTGTAAGACTTCTCATATCCACCAGCTTTTTATTTAATTCTGAGATTTGCTCCTGTTGATGCTCACTCTTTATTGACAAATGAGCTAGCTTAATCGTAAAATAGCGGCCCAATACAAGCATAGCAACGAGGATAATTGTAATTACAGTGGATATCAAACTCGGTGGAAAAATAAAAAACGATAAGAGTAGGATTACTGCTAATATATAATAAAACATCATTGTGTCAAGAATTAAATCGAGCAAATGAAACAGTAGTACAATGAATAAAGGGAAAATACGCTCAATCCCCAGCACGAAGCAGGCTACAATACTCAATATTGTCGTGAGCCTCAAAAGCTTCGCACTCCGATTGTTGCGGCTGATGAGTATTTCAAGAACAAAAATGCATGCAAAGCTAAGAGTCGATATCACATGAAAGTTAATATCGACCTCAGCTGGACTAAGCAATATGACGGATGAAAAAATGGCCACTATCTTTGAGATAAAATAGAGGATGGATTTATCCATTGTGGTACCGCCTAACTATTTTTATAATTTTGTGCAAATAGCACTGCACCGATTAAAAAGGATAATACAACAAATAACGCTATGATAATAATATTCGGATAGATATTAGCGAGCGGGTCGAGCTGTAATCTACGAAACGCATCCATGAACCAAAATTGCGGAAGAATCCGAGCTATCTTCTGTAAGGTATCCGGTGCCATATCCAGTGGAAAATATGCTCCTCCCAAAATACAACCAATGGTGCTAAAGCCGATAATAATTGCAGTCACCGAATTCCTTGACTTGGTGGCCAATGCTATCATCAGGGAAAAACAGACGGTAAAAAGAGAAAAGAGCATCATCAGCAAAAATACGGTTTCAAGGGGTATTCCAATCTGAATCTTCTTGATATAGATAAACAAAGTAAACAATACCACCATGATGCTCGATAAAACTAAACCGAATAATCCGGAGCCGATGATATATTGTACCGGTTTCACCGGAGTAGCCTGAATACGTCCAAATACCCCCTTCACACGATCCTCTATTATCATAAAGCCTAAAATCACACTGATTGTGAAGATAAACATGAGGAAGAAGCCCACGGTATTGATAAAACCGCTTTCTCCAAACAGCTTATTCTTATCGATTTTCGCAGCTGAAGTCTTTGTGAGAGTAATCTCCTCCTTCAAAGAATCCATCAGAAGCTGATCAAAGATCTGCTGGTCCCCTCCCGCACCGGTTGTAAGGACTTGAACACTGCTTAAATAGCTGTTAATATGAGCTTCCACAAAGGCTGTGTTCTCGTAGTCCTCCATGGAGGTAATGATGACACCGGGATTATCCCCACTCATCATCTTAGACATAAAATTCTCAGGTATTTCTATTATAACGGAAATATCCTTGTCTAGCAACTCAGTAGATAACTCCTGGTAGGAATAATTTTCAAGCAGCTCATAATCCATATCTTCCTTAAGATACCTTTTAAAATCCTTGGATAAGGTGCTTTGATCATAGTCAAGAATACCGACATGAACCTTAGCGATGGTCGAATTTGCTACGATATTTCCCATGGCATACAGTAACAGACAAAGCATCACTGCACCCATGACGGATAGAAGCACTGCAAAATAATAACGTTTGACATTCAATTTTGTAAGGATCAATATGTTTTTCATCGTTCCTCCTCCATGCGACTGAATAAAAATGCACCGATCACCAATGCAACGACTGTTGTTATCACACATCCAAGGATTACCCTACCTGCCATCTCAAACCGGCCAAAGATTGCAACATCAAAGGCTGCCTGCTGGAAGATATAATTTGGCATAATGTTCGATACACCCTTTATATCAATCTCCTTGGAATAGGTTCCTCCTAAGAACATCATAATCCATAACACCGGCATAATAACAATCATCGGAGATATTTTGACCAGCAGACCAATTATGGCTCCGATGGACACCATCGTAAAGGTAATCATAAAAAACAATAACAATAAATATAAATTAACCTCAATCGTAGCTCCATAGCTGGCATTAAATACAACCACACTGATAATCATGATAATAGATACTTGCACCAATGCCTGCGGTGCCAGCCCGCAAATCTTCTGTAAGAACATAGAAATTCTATTCTGCGGTGCGATAATCAGACGATTAATGGTCTTACTCTGGCGTTCTCCCAAGAAAGCATTAGCTCCGACCATCATACTCATAAATGCAATCATAACCACCATGGATACTGCATAATAATCGATCATGGAACGCTTTACGCCCAGGTCCTTCTCCTCGGTATAATCAACAGTTTTTACCTGAAATCCTGTCAGTCGTTCCGGAGCCATATGATAGACTGCATTAACTGCCTTGTTGTTTTGAATAAATCCGGTTAAAATCGCCTCCACGGTGCGATTTTTCACTAGGTTCGTTCCTTCATATACCTGTATCGTCAGTGGATTCCCGCTAAAGCTTACTGCTGCTGTTATTTCATCCTTCCCAGCTTCCTGCTTGGATTTCTCAAAATCCTCCGATTGATGAAAAACTACCGTAGCATCGTCATTCATTGCGGATACAAAGCCTTCTATGGCGGCGACCTCATAGGGGTCCTGAGTATCCAGGATATAATCAACGGTCAGCGTTCCGATTGCACTCTCGGCAATGTCTGATTCATCCAACAGGTTTCCTAAAAGAAATACTAATAATACCGGAAACAGGATGAAGAAGAACAGATAGGATTTTTCTCTGATAAATTCCTTCGTCTCTTTTATTACTATATTAAACATTTGATCCCTCCATATTGTTTGACCTCCCTCCAAGCATTACCGCAGCTCATGTCCGGTCAGCGTTAAAAACATGGTATCCAGATTGGGTACCTCCGTCTTAATGTTATAGATTGGTAATCCAAGGGAAAGAAACTGTTCCATGATTCTGGTGATACTGTTATGTTCGATGGATACATCGATCCGTACTATATTTTCCTTTATTGCAATTGCTTTTACATTAGGCATGGTTTTCAGCTTCTTTCTCATATCCTCCTCATCAAAGGCAGCATTCAATCTGGTCTCGATATAGATTGATTGAACATCGGTAACCAGTGATACCAACTCTGCCTTCGTTCCACAGGCAATCATCTGTCCCTTATCAATAATGGCAATCCGATCACAAATCTCCTCCACCTCATTCATATAGTGGGAGGTATAAATTACGGTGGTTCCGCGGTCCCTTAGTGTTCGAATGGAATTTAGGATATGCTCTCGGGACTGGGCATCCACTCCCACCGTAGGCTCATCCATTACAATCAGCTCCGGCTCATGTGCGATACCGCAGGCAATATTTAGTCTTCGTTTCATACCACCGGACATTTGCTTTGGCTTCATTCCCTGTCGATCGGATAAGCCGACGAATTCTAAGGCTTCCTTCGCCGCAGCTGTCAGTGCTCTTCCCCGAAGTCCATAAAGGGATGCGAAGAATTTTACATTTTCTATGGCTGACAGATGCTCGTAAACTGCGATATCCTGGGGTACCATACCAATCAGCTTCTTGATTTTCATCTTATCCTTATGAATATCATAGCCACATACCTCAATCTCACCCTTGTTCATATCCGATAAAGTGGTAATTACACTTAAGGTAGTTGATTTACCCGCTCCGTTTGGTCCGAGCAGGCCAAATATTTCATTTCTTTCAACCTCAAAGCTAAGGTTATCTACCGCTGTCAGCTCCCCGTACTTCTTTGTTAAATTGTTTACCGATACACAATGTGACATATTATTACCTCACCTTTCTCACAGTCTGCATTCTAATGCAGGCAACTCTTTGATCCTTCTCACTTTACCCAGCACTTCCTTGCTTTGTATGGAGAATATCCCCAACGATGCATTTCGCTGTTTTCTTTCGTATACTTCCCTTCATTAATATCCGATGCTTCCTTTTCTTACCGGATCCTTAATCATAGGATACTCTCTTTCCTTACGATTTTGAAGTGACTCCGGTTATAAACCACCTATGACATTTGTCATATCTTTCTCATGACAAAGGAAGGCCTTCTGCTATGACTCTTCTCCTTCACCATGAAGAATGGAAAACTTTAGTATGCATACTTTCTATTGTTGAAAAATAAAAGGTAATCATTTATAATGTCTTTAGTTAAAGACTGACAAGACAAGTATTCTATATCGAAAGCACTTGTAAGAAATAAGGAGGAAAACAAATGTCTACCAATGTTTATGACATACTACAGGAACGTGGCTTTATCGAACAATGTACTCATGAGAACGAGGTTCGTGAATTATTAGGAAAGGAATCCGTTACCTTTTATATAGGCTTTGATGCCACTGCGGACAGCTTAACTGCAGGACATTTTCTAACGGTTATGGCCATGATGCATATGCAGCGTGCCGGACACAAGCCCATTGCTCTCTTAGGAGGAGGAACCACCATGATCGGTGATCCTTCCGGTAAGTCCGATATGAGAACCCTGATGACCGTGGAAACCATTCAGCATAATGCTGATTGCTTCCAGAAGCAGTTATCTAAGTTTATTGATTTCGAGAACGGCAATGCCCTAATCGCAAATAACGCGGATTGGCTACTGGATTTGAACTATGTGGAGTTTTTAAGAGAAATCGGAGTCCATTTCTCTGTAAATAAAATGTTGACAGCGGATTGCTATAAGCAACGTATGGAAAAGGGACTTACCTTCTTTGAATTCAATTATATGCTGATGCAGTCCTATGACTTCTGGAAGCTGAATAAATTATATGGCTGCTCCCTTCAGCTCGGCGGTAATGATCAATGGTCCAACATTCTTGGAGGAGTTGATTTAATTCGTCGTAAGGAACAAAAGCCTGCCTTTGGCTTAACCTTCAAGCTGTTAACCACCAGTGAGGGAATTAAGATGGGCAAGACCATGAAGGGTGCTGTATGGCTGGATCCGAATAAGACAACTCCCTATGAGTTCTA
>JAEYXC010000120.1 GCA_023428655.1 Bacillota bacterium
CCAGGTCTTTCGATTCCATATTACATAGGTAACAATGCATTGTAAGGTGGAAATTTGTATAATCATACTCCACGGTATCGACGTATCTTAGAATTTCTATTTCTGCTTCTAATTCCTCTCGTATCTCACGAACCAAGGCCTGCTCTAGGGTCTCCCCGGCTTCCGGCTTACCACCGAGAAACTCCCACCCACCTGCGAATTCACCATAACCTCTCTGAGTTGCTAAGAATGTATCTTCGTATTGAATAACGGCTGCGACCACTTCTATTGTCTTCATACATGCTCCTTAATTTATACCCTAGGATATCTTGTTCGTCCTTACTTTCATTATATAAGAAGTCAATAAAGAATTATAGCTCAAATTTTTCTTCTGTTACCAATCATATCCTAGCAAAAACCATGGTAATTTGACAGGAATTGCTTAAAACCTTGAAACTATATCTAGTAAATTAGACTCAGAGGATGTATAATATATTATCATGTAAGAAATGTACTATTGCAGTCACTTAATCTGTTAAAAGCAGGGATAATGCATTAATACCTTGCCCTAGGACAAATTCTTATATATTACAAGATAACAGTTCGGAACAAGTAGAATATTGTCGGCAAACTTATTGAAAAATAAGGACGCAAAGCCAGAGCCTGGAAGGAGGAGGCCATATTAAGATCCTCCTATGGCCGTTCGGTTGCAGCTAGTATGTATGATGGTACATTTTAGTTGCTTTTTTATTCATCAGAAAAGCAGCTGGTTAAACTTTCATTCCTACGAACATTCACCGGGGAGGCAAGCTTTCGTGAACATAGATAAGAAAATGCAGCAGCTGCAAAATAGCTTATATCAGCTTGCTAAGAACGACAATTTCATATTTTTGAACCTATATAGCAAGGTTTATCAAACCTTTGTACTAAAGGAAGCTTGGAGCCGTGTGAAGGCTCGCATGGATAAGGACCCATTCTCATTTCCAGTCCTGCAAAAGGTTATGGCTTATGGAATAGATCCATTAATTCAGGAGCTGCAGACAGATCTTAGGTTCGAAGCATATCGAATTAAGCCTGTGGGAAAGGGTCTTATGGATAAGGATCTTGCCCATATTAAAAACCGTATTTTGCAGATGGCTGTAAAAACAATTCTCTATCCAATATTTAAGGCTGACTTTAATTTAAACTCTTTCGAATTTCGCTCTAGGCATGAGTTCGACAGAAGTTCCAGAGAACTTCGCAGTTCCTTCCGTCACAAGGAATATTACATAATAAAAGCGCATATCCGTTCCATTTACGACAGTATCAATCACGATAAACTGATGAAATTATTAGAGCGTCGGATCAGTGATCAAGAGCTCTTCCATCTGATTAAACGAATGGTCGTTTCCGGATCCATCTATGGCAATGTGGACGGAGCAAATACCTATGGAATTGATAAGGACTCCGTCTTGTCCCCCCTTCTGATTAATATTTACCTACATTATCTTGACCGAACCTGGAAAAGCTATCCGATCTCCTGGGGCAGGTGGCTTCGTTATAACGATGAAATTCATATCCTGTGTGATAGTCAAGAAAATGTGATACAAGCCCTTAGTTATTTACAGGCCCTCTTAGAATACTTGGAATTGGAGCTGGATATTGCAAACACCAATATCGAGCATATTTCGGCCACCAAAAAGGCGGCTCCTCCTCAGATTATCCAAAGCACCACTCCGACGGAGCCTGTTACAGAAGGCGAGGATGTCCTTACCGCTCCCATGCAACGGACAGAGGAATTTATTCCCGCACAGGTTGTGACTGACCAGTCAGTGGGTAGCTTTTGCGGTTATAAATATCGCTTCTCTTTATACGCGGCACATTCTAATGTAGTTACCGACGAAGGTAATCTTCATTTTCATACCTTTACCATCAATCTATATGTACATGCCGGCAGTAATATAGACCATAATTACACAATTGAGAAGACAATTCAGGATTTCCTTGAGCCTCTTCAAGGAAAACAGTTGTCTAGGACAAGCTTATTTATCGGAAGGGCTACGACCATAGAAGGCATCGGAGACACCTTGTTTGATCCGCTTTATGACCTGATTCAGAAGCTAGGCTTTGAGCTGGTCAAGCTTTCGATTTCCGAGAATCCCATTCGAATATATTCCGTATCCAACAAGAGGCTTGACAGTAATATTAATGAGATAAGCGGTATCTCGATGGACTGTATTCCGATTATTAACCTCGAGGATATCGGCGAAGGGCAGGATGCCAGCAGCGAAACAGATCCCCTGCCTCCGACCACAGAGCCAGATAAAGAACCGATGGTTGCTGCTACCGCTCTGAAGCAGGATATCGCCCTTAACTACGAAGGGGAATATCAGGAAGAGGCGGCAGTAGCTCTGGAACTAAGTGATATTTCTTTTTCAAATGAAGCTGCACAACGATCCCCCGGCAAAACGAATATCTTATTCGCTCTGATCAAATGCCTTGCCGGATTAGGTTGCTTTACTATCCTCGCTCTGATTATGATGTCTATTGTAAAGGAAAGCGGAAGATACCCTCAGGGCTCCGATACCTTCTGTCATCTATATAGGGCGGATCTGTTACTAAAAAACATTCAAACGGGAAACTGGTTCCCCTTATATGACAGCACCTGGTATAACGGTGTAGAAATAATGAGATATTGGGGACCACTTCCATTATATCTCCTAGCCGGATTGGAATGGATGATAGGCACAAATGTACTAGATGCATATGTATTGCTGCTGGGGGTTCTACTGTTAATTGGCGGCTGTGGCTGGCTCCTATGGGGTATCCGTTATCGCAGAATTGGATTGGCCGTAATCATTGGATTACTCTGGTTCTTCCTACCGGAGAACATGAGAGTTGTCATTCTGGAAGGCAATCTCCCCAGAGGTGTGATTAATGCATTGCTCCCCTTCTTCTTTTATTTTGTTTGGAGGGTTATGGCCGAGAAAAAGAAGAGTGCAATCGCTCCGCTTATCATAGTTACCGCCCTTATTACATTATGTCATTTGGGTATCACATTGATGTTGATTGCTTCTATGGTAATCTTCACACTGCTCCACTCCTCCATGAATCATACGCCTCGCAGCTCCTTTAGTGCTCTCACCTCCTGTATATCCGGCGTTCTACTTGCAGGATTATGGGTCGTTCCGGCATTGATCGGAGGGGCAGCTAGCGGCTCCTCAACGAATCAGGTAATGAAGTTTTTCTTTGAAAGTGTCTTCGTTTCCCTGAATCCATTTACCAGAATTAGCGGAGATATGCTTTCCTTTTACTTTGGTCTCTCCGTATTTATTATCTGTATCCTAGGTATGTTGATCGCACCAAAGAATATAAAAGCCGGTTTCATCACCGCTATCGTGCTTTTGATATGCACCTCCAAATCGGTTTATGAATTGTTTGCTAAGTTACCCTTTAGTCATTTTTTATGGATGATTCGCTTTATTCCCATCGGATTGGCTGCTGCCATGGCATCCTTCCTCCTATGGAAGGGACTCAAAAAGTGGGTTCTGCTTCTCCTTGTATTATTACTGACGGCGGATTGTGCAACCTCCTTGCAAAACATCTACTTCCCTCCGGAATACAGAGTAGACAATGTAGAGGAGCAATTGGATCAAAGAGCGGAGGAAGCACTGATCACGAAAGCCAAGGAAATAACCAGACAAAGAATGGCTCTTCTGGATCTGAGCGAATACGGCTCCTTTGCTCCATACTATATCACCGGTGTGGGAAAGGCCGTGAACTATACCTTCGGAGCCGGTTGGG
>JAEYXC010000141.1 GCA_023428655.1 Bacillota bacterium
AGATTTTCTTCGATGGACATCTCCGGTACATAATTCAATTCCTGTGCGATCATTGCAATCCCATGCTGTCTGGCATGAATGGGATTTTGAATTTTAACCGGCTTTTCATCGATAAAGATCTGACCGGAATCCGGCTTGTATATGCCGTTGATTATTTTCATCAGGGTGGATTTACCTGCTCCATTTTCTCCGCATAGGGCATGTACAGTACCTCGCTTCACTTGAAAATCGATCTTATCCAGAGCTTTAACACCCGGAAAGGACTTTTCTATCTGCGAGACCCTCAGCTTGATATCGTGTTCCATTTTTGTGCCTCCCTATCCTTTATTGCATCTATCAGGCTTTTATCAGTTTCTGAGTAAACTATATCATTGAAAGACCTGTTTCAGAAGAAACAGAATTTCTGTGTTCATGTATTTTATTATCAAATACTTTGTGAATATCTTAACTATGTAAAATATTGCGAAAAGGATGCAATATATTGTGATATTTAATCCTTGTTGTCCTGATGGGCTGACAAATAAGAGGACAACTGCCCTCCCATTCTAACCTTGTTATAAGGGAGGTCAACTGTCCTCGTGTATTTGATAACCCCCAGCATAGTAATTATGTGGTAGTTATTGCACTTGATTCTCGTATTGTACTTATGTTCTTATTGCTCAAAATGCTCTTCCTGCTCTTCTTGTTCTTCCTACTCTTCTTGCTCTTATAGTTCTATAAGTTCATTAAGTTTTTTAGTCCTTATCGTCTTATCGTTCTACTTGCTCTTCTTGTTCCGTTATTGATTTCATTTCTTCTGCTTCCAGTTCT
Source organism: Bacillota bacterium (assembly GCA_023428655.1). Lineage (GTDB taxonomy): Bacteria > Bacillota > Clostridia > Lachnospirales > Lachnospiraceae > Mobilitalea. Next base: position 811 of record JAEYXC010000141.1, read on the forward strand.
ACATCATGTAACATCTCCGTAGTCTGAAACCGTTCTACCTGCTGCTGCATTCCTTTTGTCCTCTCGGTTAAAATCTGTGCGGAGGAGGTAATGTCATCCATGGAAGCATTCATTTCCTCGGCGGCTGCAGCAATCTCTTCGGCGGAGGCCGATACCTCCTGCGCGATGGAGGCAACCCCTTCAACCCTTCCAAGAATATCCTTCTTCTCCTGATCCAGCTCACCCACGGAGGAATTCACCGCTTCAATCTGAGGAGCTATTTTCTGAAAATCGGTAATAATATGCTCCACACTAGTTATGGTGGTAAGTAAGACTTCAATCTGATGGTTCCACTTTTCATCCAGGGCGATGGAGTTTCCTACGATTTGCTTTGTCTCCTGAGAGATGCCGCTGATGATGGAATTAATATTAACGGATAATGTTTTTGTCTGATCGGCAAAGCTTCTGATATGATCGGCGACAACTGCAAAGCCTCTCCCGGCTTCACCGGCTCTGGCAGCTTCGATGGTTGCATTTAAGGATAACAGGTTGGTCTGTTCCGCTATTCCATTTATAAAGTTAGCAATTTCATTGACCTTCTTAATATTTTCACCCAGATCGGAGATTTTTTGCGTAAATTCACGGAAGGAGCTTCGAATATTGTTCGAGGTAGTCATCAATAGCTTCATATTCTGATTGCTGTCCTCTGCCATGGTGCTGATATTTCCCGTACCCTGATCAATCTGCACCAATGCCTGAACAACCTGCTCCAGCTCTGTAGAAAAATGATTTAGGCTATCCAGCATACTGCTTAGTTCCTCTGCCTGCTCCCCGGCACCTTTTGCCACATCCTGAATGGCTGATGTAACATGATCCGCAGCAACCGTAATCGTTTTTGAGACGGCAAATAGATTTTCCGACTGATCATCAATACTTAAGGAGCTATTCTTTATGCTATCAATCATCTCACGAATGAAGCTCTGCAGCATTGATAAGGAGCCGGCCAGAATTCCGATTTCATCCTTTTTATTACAATATTGTGTGGGTACCTCCTTAGTCAAATCTCCGTTCGCCATAACGCTGATCGAGTTGACCAGGACACGCAGCCCTCTTGTAATACCGGTTGTGATAAGGAATACCGCCAAGATTCCACATCCCAAAAACAACATCGTAATCACAGTGGATGTAACCTCCAGTTGATTCAGGCCAGACAGCAGCTCCCTTTTCTCCACGCTGATTGCAATGGACCAGCCCGTGGTTCCAACCGGTGCATAGCCTGCATACATATCAGTTCCATAGGTATATTCTCCGGTTCCGGTCTGTCCCTCCTTCATCGCCAGTAAAAGTGCTCCGAATTTCTGATAGGTTTTATCCTGTTCTGCTATCGCTATGTAATTTGTCTTGTCATATACCCAGGATAAATTATGATGCGCAATGAAATCTCCGTTTTCATTGATCATAAATGCTTTTCCGGTTTCTCCAAAGGTGATATCATTGACTAGGGTGCTGAATTCATTCCCGGATCTAACTGCAATCAGTACACCCTCGACCTTACCTCCGGCTTTGATAGGCATAGCATATACTACAATTAAGGAATCTTGCGAAATACCGGAAATACCGAGCATATCCTGTAAGGGTTCACTCACTGCCTGATCTCCAGCTAATGCTTTTTGATAAAATTCCTGTTCCTTAATATTGATTTCCTTTTCACCGGAAGTAGTGAGTACTCCCTCTAAATCTGCAATTCCCAATAAGAGATACTTTCCTCTGGTTTCATAAATTTTAAGCTTGGTGGCTCTTTGTTCCTTCGTTAGTTTTGCATCCTTCAAATGATAGATAATTGAATCCAATGAGTTAAAGTTACTTTTCATATTACTTTCTAATAACAATGCTGATTCCTTCGCCATCTCCGGAAGCATCTGATTCAAATTGCCAATCAACGCCTTCGAAGAGATGTAATATGACATCAGCCCCATTCCAACACTAAAAACTAATATAATCGATCCCAAGAGCAGAATCATTTTTGTTTTAATGCTATGGAAATTAAATATTTTCATTCATTACCTCCGTGGATTATTCCTATGTAAAATATATTGACATAAGTAATCCGACAGGGATTACATCTCCTGTCGGATTATTGTTATTTTTTCCTTATGTCATTCCGTTTGGTGTTGGATTACTCTTTGATTAATCCTCTTTCCTTATACATTTTCACAAACTCACCTGCATTTTCCTTGGTGATCAGAACTTCACTGATATCGGTATCAATCTGAGTCTCCTCACCGGTTAACAGCTTGTGTACGGTCTGCATATTTAATGCTGCTAAATCGATCGCGGACTGAAGACAGGTTGAAGTCATTTTGCCTTCTTCAATCAGTAAGCATGCTTCTGCTGTACCGTCTACACCATAGGATAAGATCTTGGAGGGATCTGCTACTACTTCTAATGCACCTGCTGCCATGTTATCATTCATCGAAATGATTGCATCAATCTGAGCGTTTGCTGTCTGCCAGTCTTCCATAAATGCCATCGCTTCGTCTTTATTCCAGTTAGCAATATCTTCTGCAACGATTGTTACATCAGGTCTCTTATCAAAGAATTCCGCTTTCCAAGCTTTTCTTCTTTCATCTGCATGGAAGTTACCGGAAGGACCGTTAAGAACAACTACCTTACCATTCTGGGGTACCTGCTCAACTGCTAAAGCGGCATTAACAGCTGCCTGCTTATAGGGATCCGCATCTACGGATGAAGCGCCTTCGATCCCTGCAATACGAGCATTGGTAGTGATAGCGATGATGCCTGCTGCAACGATTTTCTCAACATAAGGTCTCTGAGCTTCCCCATTGTTCGGCTGAACAATAATTGCATCATAGCCGTTGGTGATTGCATTTTCGATTGCTGCATTCTCTTTTTCATCATCTGCCTGGCCATCAAATACATCCAGGGTAATGTCAGTGTATTCTTTTGCTGCTGCTTTCATTTCGTTAGCAAGCCAAGCCGCAAATGAGTCGGATTGTGTTCTTGCTATGTAAGCAACACGGAATTGCTTCCCTTCCTCTTTGGTTTCTCCCTTTGTCTCTTCCTTCACTGTTTCCTTTGATGGCTCTTGCTTTGCGGTAGTACATCCCACCAGCATAGTTCCCACAAATGTTAAGCACAGTAACAAACTAATTAATCTCTTTTTCATAAACCCTCTACCTTTCATTTTTGTTTTATAATACAATTGCGTATTACCATGAATAATAATAGATAAATTTTGTCCCTGTTAGGCTTTCATCACCCTCCTGTTCGACTCATTACTTTTTATTTATCCTTGGTTGTCTTGTTTCTGTGTAAACTATAACATTTAATTTTGTCTTTCAGAAGTAACGGAATTTCTTTGTTTGTGTAATTTATTGTTAAAATGATTGTTAATTGATTAACTATGTAAAATATTGCGATGGATATGTAAACTATTGTGTTTGGGGGTATTGGGAACACTGATTCACGGATTGATGGAGAATGATCTGCTGATTGAGCACAAAAAAATACATCTATAGGCAGCTCCTACCTAATTTGCCGGCCAAAGCAGACAAAGGTAAGTAGGTCTCTTATAGATGTACTCGTACTAAACCCTCTACCAAAAATCATTCCATACTTGTGCGTAATGTAACACATACGACTTCTGGCCGGTTATAAAATCTAGGAAAATAGGAATCTCCAATCCCTCTATTCGAGATTAGAGTGCTACCTTTCATATGAAACATACCATTATCAAACTCAGACAACAAGGTGCCGTTATTATTGATTAAACCTCCTAAAAAAGGAAGACGTATGATTCCACCATGGGTATGTCCGGATAATACCAAATTATATCCATATAAACTAATTAATGAAAATGCGGTTGCATCATGATACAATAAAATATTGAACTCATTTTCGTCCTTATCCGGTTTATGACTTGTTTTTTTTATATAATATCTATCCCGATAGGATAATCCATAGAGTCCTATGTGAGAGCCTTTTTTCATTAACTTCAGAGACTTATTGTCTAAATCAATCACTCCGTATTCGGCATAATACTTCATAAGCATATCATATGTGAAAGTATTATCCTTCTCATGATTTCCTGATACTGAATACATCGGATATTTCCCCGTCAATTCAATCAGCAAATCCTTGATCGGACTAATATCCTTGTGATCACCATCAATCATATCTCCGGTAAATACAATGATATCTGGGTTACAGGATTCAATGGCATAGATAAGCTTGACTTGATTCCTTCCAAGAAGCTTATTATGCAAGTCAGAAATAAATACAATCCTGTAACCATCAAAATCCCTTGGCAGTTCTTTATCACGATACGTATAATTGGTTATTTCAAGCCCATTATAGAAACCATAAATAATAAATAAAATACATATAATTATAATCACAAATCCCAGCTTCTTCATCTTCTACTCTTCTTATTTTTATTCAGTACCATCCTACTACTATCTAAAGCGCATTTTTACAATCTCCATCGTATCATAAAGAATAATATACCAGCCTGGTTTCAATGCTGATGTTAGAAACACAACAGCTAGCTATGATTATGTTCTAAATTTTGCAACAACAGCATATCTTTCTCCTGACCCTCCGGTTGCATAGAATTCTCCACAACGGAGCCACGCATGAGCTATCATATTATGATCATCCTTGCCAACACCCAGATATAGTGTTGAAGGTATATGCTTCTGTCTTAACAAAAACTGTGCAGTCATTGCTCGAACAAGACACTTGCTTTCCCATGGGGTATGTTGGCAAATGCGATTGATTACATGAGATATTTTTGCAGCTTCCTTATAGCATTCCAAGCTTATATCAGTTGTTGATTCTTCATTTAGAACACCCATGAAGCTTTGCAGCCTTTTAATAGGAATAAGCAGGATGACAATTCGGAAAAATGCGGATAAAAATAAGATATAAATATACATTTGTTTATAAGGGTTGTAACGAATGAACCGATATAATTTGATTAGTCTCTTCTTTATCATGTTTCCTCCAATATACAACTTTACTGTAAAATTCCTCTATACCATATAATAAATTATATATTAGTTGTATACAGCGTACAATCA
>JAEYXC010000178.1 GCA_023428655.1 Bacillota bacterium
TGCTATGACCTCCCATTCAAATTCCTGCTTATGCTGAAAATATTCCATAAATCGAGCAGCATAAATTGAATCAGAATCATAGAGTGCTATGATTTTTTTCATCTAAATAGAAGCCTCCAATTTAATAATAAATAATGTATTCATTCACAAGGGATAACATCCTGAAATAGGTTCGAAGCTCTTTTATGAAGAGTAGACACAGTTGAAAGACACTTGATATAGGGAAGTAAGCCATAGAATATTTTAGAATATGTAATTATATTACAATATGTGGTTTTTACTGTCAACCAGTAATCCTGGGATTTATCATCTTTGGTTAAATTATATATTTTTAGCCTTAAGTGTAGACTTATTTACCAATCCTTCCAAAACAGTAGAGTGGTCAGAAGGAAGACCTACCGTCCTCCCTCTGCAATCCATGATTCATCATATCTCTCATTATTCCTACGCTCCACTCATGCATAAGAGTAATACAAAGACAAGCCGTATAGCAGCAGAAAGCCAGGTAATCCCAACAGACCATTAGTTAATACGGTTGCTCCGTTTATTCCTACGCTAATCGGATAATCCTGTATACTGAGCGCGAAATTCAGCAGATAAATTCCTGCTGTTCCAAAGCAGGCACGCAGTGCAAAGTCAAGCAGCAGATCCGGTCTACGGCGGATCACACAGGCCCCGATAAATATCACACAGGCTATTATTATTGCTATAAAGATATAGCTGTTCATATCAACTCTCCTTGTCCAATGACATCCTTCTACTACATTTATATACTTTATTATCCAATTTATGTTAATTAATAGAATAAAAACCATAATGTTTGACTATACTATTATCAAACATAAAAGTCAGATGATAAAAGCCGAAACAAATTTGGATTATTTCAAATGTAGGTAAGTATTTTCAATTAACTTAGAAATTTTATGGTAAGGATGGTGAAGAAATGGCCCTTTTTGCGAAAAAGAAACCATCAAAAGAGAATCTGATGCTAATAAACGAGATAAACCGTACCAAGCTAGCCCTGGAGGCTGCCTATTCCAACTTCGAAAATGTTGTCGATCCTGACTTAATTGATAGCTGTATCTATGAACTGAATGCCATACAGAACAGATACCATTTTCTTTTGAAGCAGGCAAAGGCTACGGAACAAAGATACTGTTAATTCATCTTGCTAAATAAGAATCATAAAAAATTCGATTCCCAGATTTTCTATGACATACGAAAGGGCCGCCCCATTTGGGACAGCCCTTTTTCCTTAGTATCTTTATTATTTCTTATGTAACTTGTAATATCATCCGTAGCTTATTACTCTTTTGTATTCTTTAACCTCTTATGTTCTTAAGGATTCCTATGTACCTTGCCATGCTTTTGTACTTCTGATCTCGTATCCTTGGTACCTGCTTGAAATACATCCTTGGTATCCTCTGATAACTCAACCTTTGTATCTTCCGATAACGCATCCTTCGTATTTTGGGCAGGCTCTTTCAGAGCATGCTTCCTACGTATCGGCTTTATGCAATGAACCCACGGCTTTTATTACTTGGATCTATAAAGGTCTCATTCAAATGACCTTTGCCATAGGTTAAGCCCGCGTAGAGCTGTTGTGTGTTCCTCATTACAGGACCACTATGATCGGATTGGCATACTCCCTCGAACCCAACCAGAAGCTTATTCAGTACGCTTTCCGCACTGTCTAAGGTATCCGGAATTCGACGAAGTATCGCTTGAATTATTCTTTTATTCACATATAAATAAAGACTGAGCAGATCATAGGATATCGCATAGCTAAAATTTAAGGTAGCCTGCAATTCGCTAATATACCTTTGTGCCAGCTTCAACTCCTTGTCAAAAGCAGTCATATCACCTTTATCAAAGGCTTCTCTGGCTTCCTTAATCTCTGTTAAAATCATTTCGTAGAGGATTACTGTCAGTTCACTTTTGGATGCCTGTGTCACTCTGACCGTAAATGCCTTAATTGCCTCTTTGTTCATAGCCTCCTACCTCCTATCCAATCTCTAACGGTTATTGTTGTAATAAGGAAAGGATCGTCTGCGGCCTCTGATTCGACTGAGCAAGCATGGAGGTACCGGCCTGTGCTAACACATTCTTCTGTGTATAGTTGGCCATCTCTTCTGCCATATCCACATCTTCAATACGGGATAAGGATTCCGTCATGTTCTCCGAGGTGGTATCAAGGTTGGAGATGGAATGCTCCAGACGATTCTGGTATGCACCTAATTTGGATCGGATTGCAGATACGGTATTGATGGCGTTATCTAACAGGGTGATTGCCGCTTGCGCACCTGCTGCTGTGCCGATATTAACCTTATCTACTCCCAGTGTCTCGGGAGTAACTCTGGGGATACGAACCGACATAATCTGTCCTTCGTTTGCACCAATCTGAAGATCCATCGGGCCTGCATCCAATACGGATACGGTTACGTCAATACCTACATTTTCCGTATCGCTTTCCGTTGCATCCGCATCGGGGGCGATAATACGTCTGTCTGTAAATATAGTTCCTGCTTTATTTGTACTGGGAATGGTAACTGTATTCGTGGTAGCACCTTCTGTAACCGTAACCTGATCACCATCCACGGTCACAGACACATTGCTATTTGGATAGGTTAAATCTGCCTTTGCATCATTGCCCTCCGCAGTCACTATAACCGTAGAAAGACCTAATGCAGCAGCCAAATCCTCATTGTTACACTCAATCGATATATCCGCATTTGAGCCGTAATTATCTGAAACTAAAAGTAAACGTGTTTGCGCAGCTAGCGTGGTGGTATCGTACCCAGCAATTGCACTGGGCGAAGTAGAATTCGGAATTGCATTGCTACTTACCGCACTAGTAGTAAGGCCTGCAATCGCTTGGATTTCTGCCAAAATTGATGCAATGGTATCCGATGTTCCATCTGCATTGATTGTTACGGTAGCTCCACCAACTTTGACTGTAATATCACCTGCTGGTACAATATCGGTGGGATCCCCGGTTATAACATTACCTAGAATTACTGCCTGTCTTGCATCCTCGGTAATCGTTACGCCATGTCCTCCAACCTCAATTGTATTCGGAGGATAGCTTTTCGTTGCTTCCGCGGAGGAGGAGGTTATTTTCGCATCAGTGAACTCCGATTGCATGGTTCCCGGCTTTACCTCGAATACCATTTTAAAACTATTGCGGTCGGTAACGGTTACCTTATTTCCTTTAATGGAGATTGTCGCTGTATTTTCAAAGTTGGAATTATCCGTCTTAATCTCAAGCTCAGCCTTTGCATCATATCCATTTACTGTGATACCCTTCGAGGTTAAGCCAAGTAAATCACATAAATCAGCATTATCACAATAGATTGCTATGGATTGATCCGAGCCATACTCCTTTGAAGCGAATACCAGTCTGTCTCCGCTTGCTAAGGTCTTACTAGTGTATCCAGCCATATCCAGATTAGCAGTTGTAGATGGAACCGCGGCACTGTCCACTGCAAAAACATTTAAGCTTACATTATCACAGACATTTCTGATCTTCTCGAAGACTTCATCAATGGTATCTCCGGCATTGATCTTAACCGTCTCACCATTAATATTGATGGAACCGGCTTGTGCTTCCGTGATGGTGGCTGTGGTGGTTGATCCGGTGAAGGTTGTCACACCTCCTACCGCTACAGCCTGTCTCGCATCCTGAAGTATTTTAACTCCATAATTACCGATTCCAACGGTATCGGATAGGGACACTAAGTTAACATTACTATTATTGGAATAGGATTTCCGATCAATATTACCATCCAGCAAGGTCATGGTATTGAATTCTGTCGTCTCGGAAATTCTATTGATTTCTTGATTTAACTGGTCAATTTCTGCCTGAATTGCCACACGATCCTCGGAAGTGTAGGTACCGTTGGCTGACTGAACGGCAAGCTCTCTCATTCTTTGCAGCATGGCTTCTACTTCTATCAATGCTCCCTCTGCTGTCTGTATAACCGAGATTCCATCGGAGGCATTTCTGGACGCCTGGTCAAGACCGGAGATCTGTGTCCTCATTTTCTCAGATATTGCCAGACCTGCAGAATCATCTGCTGCACTGTTGATACGAAAGCCCGAGGATAATTTCTCTAAGCTCTTGTCCAGTAGCTTATTCGTTTTTGCAAGCTGGTTGTTCGCCTTTAGAGCCGAAATGTTATGGTTGATTCTCATGAAATATCACCTAATCCCTTTCTGTTTAGGCAGCCATCCCCCTCCATGTGATGGTTCGCACGATAGTATTCTTAGTATATTTTTGTCTTTATTCAGCAACCTCCATGTGGCCGAAATGCATTTAACTTAACAAATGCTGTTAAGCAACTTCTTCGTTGTTCTCCGCTAATCGTACCGTTTGTACGATTGCCTTTGCCAAACAGTACAAGGCTCGTTCTGTACTATAATCTTTATTAGAGCTATGCCCTAAATCCTGTGGATTCTGATAATTGTAATTTTCACTTTCCTTACCGATTATTGCAAAATCCAATTGCTTTAAGTTCAAATTGCTTGTCCTGGCTGCTTTCTCTATCTCCTCAGCCTTTCCTTGAAGCCTCTGTAATCCGTTTCTGTTATCACAGGCGATATAGCCTTTTACCATATGCTCCTTCAATGAGAGTTCTGCCTTGATATCACCAAGCTCCTTCGACCAAACCGTAACAGATACTTTCCCTGTGGTCTCGGTGCCCCTTAAAATGGTCAGATTCATATTGGTGATTCCATTTTTGGTCTCTATGGGTACTTGGTAGAACTCCTTCGAGGCCATATTTCTCAAAAAGGTCAGCTGCTTTCCGATGGTTCTAAGCTCTGCCAGCCTATTGCTATCGATAATCTCCTGAGAACATTCCCTAGTTAATGCTTCCTTCGCCTGGGCCTCCAAATTGTTATAGACTTCATTCATTGAAGACTTATCGATTATTGTATCGGATATTTCGTTCAAATCCTTTAGTTTATTTTCCGTATTTTCGCTATTATTTTCATTCTGTTTCTTCATTAGTCTTACAATAGGTGAGATACCATTGCTTAATATCTGATTCGCAATCATGATATTCTGAGGTGATCCAGCCATCTGATAGTCATTCAAAAAGCGCAGGGATTGCTCTGAATTCTTGCATAATTCCCTTATCTCAAGTACCTTCTGAGTATATTGGCCCCCTACACTATCTTCATTCTCCGGCATCGTCTGAAGCTGCTCTAATAGCTTCTCAATGGGTATATTCTTAATCGTCTCCCAGGGACCGTCATCGGCATTACTCACGGAGGATGTAGTCATAGGTACCAACTGAGATACTACTGACATAGCCTCGGATTGCTGTATACTCTTAAGCTTTGCCGGAGAGATTTCATCGGTAAGCTGTTTTACAACTTGATTAAGATATTCCCTCGTCGCTTCCCTTTGATCCTCTTCCTTTGCACTATCCTCTTGTATTTCCTCCGAGGCATTTAAGAAGCCTTTTAGTTGGTCCGCGATACTTTCCTTATCACGCTCTATTTCCGTCAGCATACCAAATTCATCATTAATTGCTGCAGTTACTCTTCCTCTTCTTCCGGTCTGCACTGCCGTAAGCAGATGGGATAAGGTAACCTCCTGATTCGCTTTCAACACGGCACCAAGTGCTGCTCCATCGGATTTCTCTACGTTATAGAGAAGACGGTAAATACCAATATAGGAATTTCGTTCCTGTGGTGAGATCCCCTTTTCTCTCTCTAACTTATGCAGATAATTACTGAATCTGTCCTCTGAGGTAATCCCCTGTTCCTCCTTCATTCGATCAATGGTGGTATTAAGTTCACCAATGGGCATACTAAGCGGGTCCATACCTTCCTTAATCATTCTAACGGTTACCGCCGGATGCAGATTCTTAATTAAGGAGGATACCTCCATATCATATGCCTTTGCCTCATCAATGGCTTCCTTGGTAATATCCATTTGGTTATAGCCAAGGATTCTTGCCGCTCTTTGATTCGCCTGAGTGTCCTCAAGATTCAATTCAGCGAGCAGTGAAGAAATGTTCGAGAAGGCTTTCTGGATTGAGTCCCCGTATTCCGCATTCGGTACCGTTGCTAGGGTTTCATAAGCAGCTCCTGCTTTGGCATACTCGGTTATGAGCTTTGCCCCGGTGGAGATCAGGTCAGGAATTGTCTGTGTCCTTCTCTCAAGAAGTGTTGCTCCAAGCACTGCTGCCGGAAGGTACTTTAACTGCTCCACACCTTCGGTTGTACTACGTAGTAATTGAATTGCCTCTGCCTTGTCAGCTGCCTCCGCCTCACTCAAAAGCCTTTTATAATAGCTGTCCTCCAGCCGTTTAAGCTCCTCCACTACCTTCTCAAGCCTCTCCGTCTCAACATGAATCCCCTTCTTCTCCAGTCTCGTAGCAGCCTCCAGGGACATCTTCAGGCGAATTTCCTCCAGTTGTCTTTGCGCCTTTACTTCTTCATATTCCTGATGGTCAGAGAGGTTTTCCTGGTACTCATAATCCTTATCACCCATCCCTTGACCTTGTTCCATTTGCTCCTCTTGCAGAACGGGTGCTTTTGCTTCCGATACCGTAGCTTCTTCCGCCGTCTGCTTCAAGGTAATCCTGCCTGCGTTAAGGTCTTCTTGTACTGCTGCCAGATTTTTAATGTTAAGTGTAAGCTTTTCCTTTACTGCATAAGCTACTGCCTCATCGCCAATGGAATGCGCTTTGGCAATACTGTGCTCTAGGTTTGGAATACTCT
>JAEYXC010000276.1 GCA_023428655.1 Bacillota bacterium
CGATTTCCTGATCTGCTCACCTGTGGAGGTGGAACAATCTCCGATGCCGAGATGGTAAGCACTTCGGATACACTATCGACGATTAATCCCATCGAAATATCTCGAATGTCAATTACGATAACACAGGTACGATCGTTATATTCCTTAAATTCCTTACTAAATCGAAGTCGTACATCCATCACCGGAATAATTTTACCTCTAAGATTGATGATCCCTTTAAAATACTCCGGTAATTCCGGCACCTGCACAATCTGTTGTATGCCAATGATTTCGGTTACATATTTGATTTCTATTCCATAAAGCTCGTTGTTCAATGCAAAGGTTAGATATTTGCCTTTCTGGGTATCCTCCTGTTCCAGCTGATCCACTACGGTTATGTCCTCCATAATTGAGGCTCCTTTCTTTATCCGATCTCATAACGATTAATATATTACATTTATTTACATTGGGGTGAGTTGCAACTTACATCACTGGAAAAATTATATAGATATTAGGGTATCTTGTCAATATATATATTTATTTGTCTATTTTTCCAATTATAACCCTTGAATATCCAACGAAAGTCCTACGAAAATAGATCTAATATTGTTAAACTTCAGACAATCAAAACAAAAATTTTATACCTTGGATTGCCAAAATCAAAAAAAGGCTCCTGCAAAATGAACCGACTTCCAATCATTAGATGTTAGTCTAACTTTTGGGGGTCGGTTCAATACAAGAACCCCTTTATTTAAAATCTGATCTGATAAATCACCTAAGCAATTTCATTTTCTACTTCGCCACTCTTAATGGCACGGATCTGTCGTCTGTTTTCTATGTAATGGATCGAAAACATACCAATTATTCCAATAACGGATAAGGCAAAGGTAAGCGGCCAAATATAATTCAAACCGAGTTCTTCTATAAAGCTGCCCGCTATGGAGGTGCCCAGAGCGGCCCCGATGGACCAGCTTAAGGACCCTATGGCATTAAACCTGGCACGAAAATTACTTGGACTATTATCTGCCAGATATACACCGAAGTTTGTTACCACCAAAATCTCACCGATGGTCCAGATAATGGTAGACAGAATAAACAAGGGATAGCTGTCTACAACACCTAGCATACCAAAGCCTATTGCATAGAATATACCGGCAATCGTGATATTAATTAATGGGCGAAACCGCTTTGTTAAAGAGGTTATACCCACGGTACAGAATAATACGGTGAAGGCATTGACACTCATAAGAATACCGAATTTACTGGCACCACTTTCTCCAAATACCGAATCTGCCGTTAACGGTAAGGAAAAGCGATGCTGCGTATAGATAAAGCTATATATTATGTATATCAGAAGAAAGATGGTGATCTGCGGACGTCTAAGTAAGGCATTCAGTACACTACCCTTCTCTTCCTTCTCCTGCTCTGTATAGGCAGTTTTCTTTAATTCCTCGGCCTTCACTTCCTTGATATTTCTCCAAATCAAAAGCAATGCAATAAGGGAAGTGATTGCGTCACCGATGAATAACAATGGCAGTAAATTCTTGAACAGGAAACCGGCTACGATTGGCCCAAGGGCAACACCGATATTGATGCCAAGATATTGTAGGGAGAAGCCCGACTGTCGTTGCTGCGGTGGTAGTATATCTGTGATAATCGCATTCATAGAAGGCCTCGCCGCTACACGTAAGAAGGTGGAAAGCAAAAGGAAGGCAACAATAATCGTCGGATTGGTTAAAAAAGCACAGGGTATCAAGGACAGCGCAGAGCCTAGTTGTGCAATGATATACGTCCTTTTTCGACCGATCTCATCCGCCAGCTTTCCTCCGATCAGTGAGGAAGGAATACCGATTAATGAGCTAATGGTTACAACGAGACCTGCCGCCTCAATGGAAAGACCAATCTTAATGGTAAGATACATGGTTAAGAAGGGCATGACAAAATCACCAAATCGGTTGATTACCGTAGCCAGAAACATAATATACATATTCCTTGGCAGTCCCCGATACGTGTCAATCATTTTAAACTTCACCGGAATCATCTCTTTTCTTTTTATTGTATAAAATATAACGACCATTGTAATCAACGGTTAAGGTATTGTCAACATCTGATTCGCTCGAAGTACCGATTTTACTAATTACAAACAAGTCATAACCATTCGCTTTAACTGCTCCTACGGCTGTTAATCGGTTATAGGCTCCATTAATATACCTTATGATAAATGTTCAAGGCTCTCTTCGTTACATGCTCGCCAACCATAGGCACAATTCGCATAAAATGCTCCGTCTTCATATGACGATCCAAGGAGGCTTTATCCTCCCACTCTTCAATCATGGTTAAGACTGTAGAATCATCAATGTCCTGAAAAAGCTCATATAAAATACAGCCTTCTTCCTTCCTTGTTTCCTGAACCAATTCCTGATACAGACCGAGTACGGTCTCCAGCTTATCCTCTTTGATTTTGTTTTTTGCTACTACTTTAATCATATTGTCCTCCTCAATTACAAAAAAGCATGAAATTCTACAAGATCTCTCCTACATCATTTCATGCTTATTGTTGTTTCTTTTTTTATTTGATAGAGGTGTCAAAGGCTCATGTAATAAAGCTAAGGTCATTAGCTCCATTCCAGTATAAAGCTCATGCATAAAATAACGTCATTAGCTCCATTGCCATATTAGCTCGCGTAACAAAATAACGTCACTTAGCTTCATCTCGTGTAACAACGAACAGATGACCTTTGACACTCTCAATACTTTGTATCTATTAGAACTTGCCTGCCTCAGCTGCTTCCTGGATCGATACCGCTACCGCTACTGTCATACCAACCATGGGGTTGTTACCAGCACCGATTAAGCCCATCATTTCAACGTGAGCCGGTACGGAAGAGGAGCCTGCGAACTGAGCGTCAGAATGCATTCTACCCATGGTATCGGTCATACCATAGGAAGCAGGACCTGCTGCCATGTTATCGGGATGCAGTGTTCTACCAGTACCGCCACCGCTTGCTACGGAGAAGTACTTCTTACCAAGATCAATGCATTCCTTCTTATAGGTACCTGCTACGGGATGCTGGAATCTGGTAGGGTTCGTAGAGTTACCGGTAATGGATACATCCACACCTTCCT
>JAEYXC010000446.1 GCA_023428655.1 Bacillota bacterium
TGCTCAGCAAAGTGCCCGTATATCATTTTGTCGATCTTACTTTTTTCTGATTTTGTATTTATAATCATTTGATTTGCCATATCCATAATCTCCTATTCTTCTTTGAGTAAATCTAATTATGCCATATGGACAGACTATCCTTTAATACCACCGGAAGTAAGTCCAGAAATAAAATAACGTTGATTAAACATAAATAAAATTAAAATCGGTAAAATTGCCAGAATACAGCCGGTAAACATAACATCATAGTTAGCACTATACGGGCTGATCAAGGATGCAAGACCTATTGTTAAAGTAAAATTCTCATTGGTTCGCAACACAATCAAAGGCCACATAAAGCTATTCCACTGCTGCATAGCTAATAAGATTGTCATCGCCCCATAGGCAGGCTTCATAACTGGGCTGATGATTCGATAAAAAATTCCAAATTCAGTACATCCATCTATTCTTGCTGCTTCCATAAACTCCTTCGAAATACCGGAAACATATTGTCGAAAGAAGAATATTGCAACCGGAGCAACCATAAAGGGCATAATAATTCCAGCATAGGAATCGATAATTCTAAATTTTATGATAAGCTGATATAGAGGGAGGATGAGGATCTCCAAAGGGATCATCATTACAATCATAACCATTACAAAGATAACATTTTTAAATCTGAACTCATATGCTCCTAAACCATATCCAACCAAGGATGAAAAGAACAAGGCAAAAGCTGTGAACAAAAGAGCAATGAGGACACTATTCTTATACCAGCTGAGGTAAGCCCCTTCTTTATAGGAAAATATCGTTTGATAGTTTTTCAAATTCATAATCTCTGAATCATACATTAGCTTCATTGCTGAGCCGAATAAGGTCTCACTGCTCTGCAAGGATCCCATAAACAGATAATAGATTGGGAAAATCATTATGATACCTAATACTATAAATAGAAGCAATAGGATTAATGAAGCTACCGATCTTCTCGCTTTCATAATTAATCCTCCTTTTTAAATAGTCCAAAGAAATTCAGCTGGCCCAGATTAATAGCCAAAATGATAACCAACAGCACTACACCGATTGTGGAACCCATACCAAAATCGTTTCTCTGAAAAGCCTGTTGATAAATATAACGTACAATTGTCAAACCATTATCGCCCGGATTCGTATCATTCCAGTATACATAGCCTTCGGTAAACATACGATACCCATTAATGATCGATAAGGTAAGAATATAGATAATAATCGGTTTAACCTGAGGTAATGTTACATTAATAAATCTCTGAATCGTATTTGCACCGTCTATTTCTGCTGCTTCTAT
Source organism: Bacillota bacterium (assembly GCA_023428655.1). Lineage (GTDB taxonomy): Bacteria > Bacillota > Clostridia > Lachnospirales > Lachnospiraceae > Mobilitalea. The sequence continues at coordinate 1,301 of JAEYXC010000446.1, forward strand.
CAATTCCTCCGGTACACTCTGCAATGCGGACAGGCAGTAAACCATATTAATGCCGATCTCCCTCCAGGATGCTAATACAACCATTATCATGATACCCGTCCAATATCCCAGCTTAAAGGGTACCAGCTCTCCGCCAAGCTTTAATATGATGGAATTAAAAAAGCCCAATTCCGTATCTCCAAAAATTAGTCTAAAGGCAATACCCGCAACAATAACTGAGGTTAAGGAAGGCAGGAAGACGATTGCTCGGAAGAGATTCTTACACTTCATTATCTTGGAATTTAATAAAGTTGCGATGGTGATCGGAAAAATCATCATGATCGTAATCATACAAAGCATATATATGGTACTACTTTTTAAAGCATTAAAGAAATGTTCGTTGTTTAATCTTCTGTAATTCTTTAATCCGATAAACTCCATTTTATCCATGCTGATTACGTCCATAAAGCTCATATATATGGTCGTAATTATCGGATAGAGAAAGAAAATGAAAAAACTCAAAACAAAAGGCAAACAAAATATGTATGGAGCAGCTTTTTTATTGTATAAAATATGTTTTATTTTCCATGAAATCGATTTCTTAGCTTGCATCTGTTTTTTCCTTTCAAAGTAATGTTACAAAACGACTTACATAGATTAGCTTAATATACAGCCACCATTCTTCTGTAATATTTCACCTGCAATATAGAAAACATTCGCTTCTATATTGCAGGGTGGAAATACATCGTGAAAGGTTAAAGGGTGGCTGTATATTATTTTAAATATCCATAATCAGAGCGTGTAACAGTCCTCGATTTGTAATTCTATTGCTGAGCACGAAGCTCTTTTGCTGCTGATGTCAGTGCCTCCTCGGGAGTCTTGGATTGATCTACAAATACACTATACATAATGGTATTGTTTACCAAATCCTGTGCAGCAACGGATAACTCTGCATTTGCAGGAGATTTACAACCGGAAATATAAGGTCCCATAATTGCAAAGAATGATTCATTGTAGAAGTATTCGGATGCTGTTAATAATACCGGATCCTTCCATGTATCCAGATTAACCGGATCAAATGCTAATGTATTCCAAATATTGATGTTCGCATCATAGGATAATTTCGCTTCATATAAGAATTCTTTTGCAACATCAATATTCTTACACTGATTTGTAATTGCTGTACCTGTTCCACCGATACCAACTGTTCTCGGCTCACCCTGCTCGAACACAGGCATAGGTCTGATTGCAATTTTGCCCTTCAGGTCAGGCATATAGCTTAGGAATCTTGACATATACCAAGAAGGCATTGTTAGGGATGCTACGCTTCCTGCGTTCATGAAGGAATAGAATTCCTCTGTTGATGTAGCGCCGCCACCTGCTTGAATAGCTAATCCTGACTTATACATGTCAGACATGTAATTCAATACTTCAATATTGCTTTCACTATCCAGTATTACCTCATTGTCCACTGTTAAGTAATCTCCGCCATGTTGTACAATCATAGGCCAGAAGGGTCTCTGGTTGGATACCTCAAAGCAGGTCATAGGAATACCGGTTTTCTCCAATACTGTCTTACCCATAGCAGTATACTGATCCCAGGTTTCAATCGCATTCACGTCTTCAATGGTAAGGCCTGCTTTTTCAATGATTTCCATATTATAATAGGTAACAGTAGCACCTACATGAGTAGGAAGAGCATAATAATTACCCTGAACCTTGTAAAGATCAAATCTGGATTTTTCATAGGTTCCTTCTGCAAAGGATTTATCAACAATATCATTCAAAGGAACGATTTGAGGATCCTTTGATGTAAAGTTCGAGAAGAAGTTAATGTTGATATCCGCTACGTCCGGAGCACCGGTACCGGATTGAAGAGCGATCAGTAATTTGTTATGCATTTCAGCGTTCGGTAAGATTTCTACCTTAACACTAATCGGTGCCTCAGGATGCTTTTTATTGTATTCTGCTTCACCGAATTCCCACATTTTGCTATGTAACTCATTTACAGACCATACTGTTAATGTAATCGGCTCTGCTGCAGTTTCGTTACTGCTTTTATCCTCGGACGTTGCAGGAGCCTTAGTAGGTGTTGTCGTTGTCGATTCGGATGACTTACCGGAGCTGCAACCTATTAATGACAGAACCATAAAACATACCAAAATAATCGAAATAAGCTTCTTATTCAATTTCATTCTTAACCCTCCTATAATTTGATTACATCGTCTTTTGCTATAACCCCTGACCTAATGCGTCATATCGGCTTATCCCTCAATATAAAGTCAGCTTATGACACCTCATAAATCCAGAGCTCTGATAGCCAGGTCATCAACATCAGGCTCCTCCCTTTCTTCACTCCTTTACCTTTTTTTCATCTTTACCTCTCCTTACTATATGAATCCCTAGAATGCTCTTCAGGATTTATAGTCCGCAAATTTTACTGCGTATTCGATAGCATGAACCAAGCTGATTTCACTCGCTGTACCCTTCCCCGCCTGGTCAAATGCCGTTCCATGATCTACCGATGTACGAATAATCGGTAAACCCAAGGTTATATTTACCCCTTCCACGGCTTCCCATTTTTGTTGCTCTCGGCTATAAACAAAACCGATGACTTTTAATGGAATATGCCCCTGGTCGTGATACATAGCAACAACCACATCATACCAACCACCTCTGGCTTTAGAGAAAAGACTGTCCGCCGGGATTGGACCTTCGGCGCAAATTCCCATATTCATCGCCTCTTCTACCGCCGGTATGATTTCCTCAATTTCTTCTCTTCCAAACAAACCATTCTCACCACAGTGTGGATTTAATCCCGCCACACCGATGCGGGGCTTTTCAATCCCCATCTCTTTACAGGCCTTATCTGCTATGGTAATCACTTCAACAATTCTGTCCTTCTTTACACAATCGCAAGCATCCCGGAGTGATATATGGGTTGATACATGTACCACTCGCAAATCCTTCAATGCCAGCATCATCGTATACCTTTTAGTACCGGTTAGCTCTGCATAGATTTCAGTATGCCCGGAGTAATGATGTCCTGCGAGATTAATCGCTTCTTTATTCAACGCATTGGTAACTGTTGCATCAATCTCTCCATCCATTGCCAGCTCAATTACTTTTTTTACATATTGGAAGGCAGCATCTCCTGCTCTTTCTGTTACCATTCCGATATGGATCTCTTCCTTCACAATACCCATATCGAGAACATCGATGGTACCAAACTGAAACACCGCATCACCTACTCGCTGTACCGGGTTTATGCTTACTTCAGGCATCCCCAAAAGACCTTTCGCTTGTCGAAGCATCGTTGCATCCCCAATTACAATTGGTCTGCAAGCCTCATAAAGCTTCTTATGGTTCAATGCCTTTATTGTAATCTCAGGTCCGATGCTTGCCGGATCACCCATTGTGATACCAATGATTGGTCTATTCATCATGTCTTAATCTCCTTATATTATGTAACCTTATCCGCAATGACATCTTCCTGCAAAATTTTATTGGCTATTTCAATAATAAGCTCTTTGGTACCAAAGCCCCCTGATTTTGAGATAATCTGAGCGTAGCTACCAAATACATTAACCTGGGACAATACCGTACCCAAGGCAATTTCACAGATTAGGTTTATCTCATCGCTGTCCACCATCTCAATAAAACCCTTTAGGGTATCACCGCCGATAATCATTACAGTACTTTCATAGGCTCTCTTTTCTTTATAAAATCCTGCAAGCAGCTTGCCTAGGGCACCGGATATCTTTATTCTTGCTTCTTCCATATTGATTTGATTCTTTTGCATGTATTGAATAGCGGATTCCGGCTGTGATATTCCGGTATCAATCATGACTACCCTTTGCTCGGATAATTTGTCATGCAAATGCTTCAACCACTGCTTCCCTTGGTCCGTTGAAAAGAATTCTTCTTCAAACAACAGTTCCGAGGATAATACGATACGAGCTATTCCCTTTGCTTCACCATACTCGACCTGTTCTCTGGTAATTGGATTCATGCTACCGCAAATCACCAAAAGCTTTTTATTCAACTCCGGTATCTTGGTCGTAATATTATTTACTCCCATAAGCTCCGGTAATACCGCTGCAAAGCCTGTACTTCCGGCCAGTACCTTCAGTAGATTAGCTTGCTTTAGATAATTCCCTATGTACTTAAGATCCTCGTTTGTTTGTGCATCAAATATTCCGATAGTCGGTTCCGGCAAGTCAGTAGGATAATTACTTTCCTTCTCATAAAGCACCGTAGGATAGGAAACCTCCATAAACAAATCCTTGACCTCCGATGATCTGACCGGGTTATAGGGATCCTGGCCAAATACACTTTTGTGTACCGGTATTCCATCGATATATAGTCGTCCATGTAAGGTCACTCGATTCATAAAGGGGAGCGCCGGTATAAAGGCTAAAAAATTCTCCTTACTGGCTGCTAAAACCGCTGCCAGTTCGCTTCCGATATTACCTCTGAGTCCGGAATCTGTCTTCTTATATAGATACTTAACACCTGCTTCCTTTGCAAGCTTTGCCAGTTCATAGACGATCTGATAAGCTTTCGTCTGGGGCAGATGCCTGGATTCGGTATCAACAACTAATACTTCTATATCCGATTCAGTCAATAAGGACTGATTGAATTCAATTTTCGTAATTATTTTTGTTTTGAAGCGACAATGTGCAAACTGTATTCCTGTATCAAGAGCACCAGTTAAATCATCCGCTATTATAAATAAATCCACCATAGAACGGCTCCTTAAGTGTTTATTTTTGAAACATCATTATGAAACATCTTATCCTTGTTGTCCCGTCGTTCTTTTCTATGTGTACAATATAGCACAATATTTTATCAATATCAAGATAATATTATTCATTATTACTTATTTTACTGTTTAATTATGTAACAGTCTAATTATATTTGCATTTTTTTTGAAAATATGATACTGTATGTTTATATTTGATATACATAACATTCATTTATATAGGGGAGTTGTATCATGGAGAAAACCAGAGTTTTAGGAATAGCGCCTTATGAAGGCATACATTCACTCATGAAGCAAGTAGCAGAGCATCGGGAAGAAATAGAACTAACTTCATATGTGGGCGATCTCAAGGAAGGCTTAAGCATTGCCTCCAAATATTCAATCAGCGACTTCGATATTATCATGTCAAGAGGTGGTACGGCTGAGTTAATCCGAAATAGCTGTTCCATTCCCGTAGTCGAAATATCCTTATCAGCCATCGATATCCTTCGATCATTAAAATTAGTGCAGAATGTGAATAAGAAATATGCTCTTATTGGTTTTCCTGCAATCACAAAAAATGCACAGCTGTTATGCGACGTACTCCAATATAACATCGATATCTATACCATTCATAACGAGCAGGACGCAAAGGATATTCTTGCTATTCTATCCAAAGACGGTAATTATATTATTCTTTGCGATATGGTAACCTACTCCCTAGCACAGACCATCGGATTAACAGCAATATTGATTAACTCAGGATTGGAAAGCATTGAAATCGCCTTCGACCAGGCCATTGAGACCAAGAGGACCTACGAGCTTTTGTCCAGTCAAATCAACTTTTATAAAACCTTGCCCGAATATCTTCCTCTTAATTTGTATGTTTACAATGAGGCTTCGGAAATAATATATCAATCTGAGAACGAAATACTACCGGAGGATATAAAAAAGGAGATAGAAAACAATATTACATTGGTATTTGCTAAAAAGACATCCAGAATTCACAAGGTCCTAATGGGTCTTTTATACGTTATTAACGGGGTTTATATCACTTGTTATAACAAACCACATGTTTTATTCTACATCAGCACACGCAAAGTCCCCTTATCCTTAATCAAGGACGGTATTCAATATTTGAGCTTGGATGAAGCCAATAACAAGCTGTTTAAAAGCTTCTTCGGCATTACCCAATCTATTATTTTCCCTGCTTCCTCCATCAATATGTATGCGGAAAGCAATAGTCCAATCATGATTATCGGAGAAGAGGGAACCGGAAAGGAGTACCTTGTCTACATTCTATATACCAAGAGCAAGTCAAGTAATAATCCGTTAGTTGTCATGGATTGTTCCAGGTTTTTATCAAAGGACATGTCCTTCTTGACGGATGATAACATCTCACCATTAAGTGACACCTCTACAACAATTTATGTTAAAAATATGGAGCTCCTTTCCGAGCAGCAGTTTAACGAGCTGTTTTCCATCATACAAGACCTACACCTAAGCGTTAAGAACCGAATTATATTCACATTTACCAACGACACCAACGAGACCACCGTGAAAAGGTATTCATATATTATCAATCATTTGTCCTGCCTGACGATCAGAGTACCAGCTTTGCGCGATAGTGTGGAGCATATCCCGGCTTTAGCTAATATCTATGTCAACATATTAAATGTTGCCAAGGTTAAAGAGGTCCTGGGGTTTGAGGAAGAGGCTCTTTCTGTTATGAAAGCCTACCCTTGGCCCGGTAACTACAATCAATTCAGAAAGATTATTAACGAATTAGTAACGATTACGAATACACCTTATATTAAGGCTTCCGCCGTTACTAAGCTCCTGCAAAAGGAATTACCTACCGTTTCCACCAAGGCAGATGGCATACACCTATCCCTTACCGATAAAACGCTCGAGGATCTAAATTTAGAAATTGTTCAGCAGGTTCTTTCCGAAGAAAACGGTAATCAAAGCTCAACCGCTCAAAGGCTTGGCATTAGTAGAACAACCTTATGGAGAATGCTGCAAAGAATTACCTATCCAAGCTAACACGCAAACAGAGTAAGAATAATTGCTATTTAACAAATGTAAAGGCTGCTGTGAAAGAGAAGATATGACAGATATCAGGATATTTATTTATTCTTTGTATGTATCTCATTTTGCGGCAGCTTTTGTATATCCGCACTAAATGGTGAATACACTACCCCCATCCTTGATTGACTTCCTATATCAGGAAATATATAATGAGTATTAGATAAAATGCTAATTTGCGCCAAATAAAAAGGAGATCAAAAGATGAACGAAACATTGAAGGTAATTGCAAATCGATATTCCTGTCGTGATTTTACAGAGGAAATGCCATCCGATGAAATATTGCAGAAAATTGCAGAAGCTGCTGTTCAGGCTCCGAGCGGTATCAATCGTCAGGCATGGCGGGTTATTGTAGTCAAGAACAAAGAATTAATCCATGATTTAGAGACCGAGGGTTTATCCTATCTTGCCAGTTTGGAGGATCAATCCACCTATCAAAGAATCATGGAACGAGGTGGTCGGTTATTCTATGGCGCACCCTGCATGATTGTTGTTCCAATCTCATCAGAACCAGAAGCACAGCTGGACTGTGGTATCCTATGCCAGAATATCGCACTGGCCGCTACCTCCCTGGGGCTTGGCAATGTGATATGTGGTTTAACCCGTACTGCATTTGAATACAACCATCAATGCGAAGAATTCAGCCGAAGATTAGGTTTCCCGGAGGGTTATGTATTTGGTTGCTCCGTACTTTTAGGCTATGCCAAAACCACAAAAGCTCCCCACGATCCGGACTTGAATAAAATATCCTTCATCAATTAGCTAGAGCCAGAGATCATAGGCCCTAGGTATTATTCACCTATACCGCTATTAATTACATCACTCTACACAGCATAACCAATGTGTAGAGTAATGTAATTTTGTTTCAACAGGAGAAATCTATGATTTACTTACAATCCATCACCTTTCCGGGTGCAGAGATAGAAACAAACTTCATACTGAGCATTAAAAGAACTTGCTATGACTCCTTCTATCCCTTTAAGGTTTTATCGGGACATGACCTTCATCGCCTTGATTTTGATACGGTGACTATATTATATGGCGGTAACGGCTCCGGCAAGTCCACCGCCCTGAATATAATAGCTGAAAAGACCTGCCTTCACCGCGATTCCATTTATAATAAATCCAATTTCTTTCCGGATTATTTAAAACTATGCCACCTGAATATAGAGGAGGACATTCCTTCCCATAGTAGAATCATAACCAGTGACGATGTATTTGATTATATGCTAAATATTCGCAACCTGAATGAGGGAATCGATCAACGGCGCGAGGAATTATTCAAGGAATATCTTGATGCAAAATATTCAACCTTTCAGATGAGGTCACTCTCCGACTATGATCAACTGAAAAAGGTGAACAATTCCAGGCGCAGGACCCAGTCCCGCTTTGTCCGCGAGGAACTAATCGATAATGTTCGAGAGTATTCCAACGGAGAAAGTGCCTTTCGCTATTTCACCGAGAAGATCGGAGAAAGTGGATTGTATCTATTGGACGAACCGGAAAACAGCCTTTCTCCGAAGCGTCAGATAGAACTACTTCGTTTTCTCGAAGAATCGGCTCGCTTTTTTGGTTGTCAATTCATCATATCAACCCACTCACCCTTCTTACTTTCCATGGGAAGTGCACGAATATATAATCTGGATCAAAACCCCGTTCGCACGGAACGATGGACAGAACTGGAAAATGTGCGAACCTATTTCGACTTTTTTAAGGACCACGAGAAGGAATTTTAATTCCATTAAACCAAGAATCTACTCCCACCGAAAAGCCTTAAGCGAAATACCAATGCATAGGATAGCAAGGGCGATTATTACTAGGATGGGAAGCAGCACACTTTCCAATGGCATGCCGAGGGAGGCAGCTTTCAACAGCTTAATCCCCTGGGTCATTGGCAGTAGATCACTTATTAATTGCAATGGCTTCGGCATAATCTCATATGGTAATGTAGTACCCGAGAAAATCAGCATGGGAAAGTACAGTAGGCTGGCAATGATGCCGGCTTTTTTACTGTTCTTTGCAATTCCACCTACCATCATACCTATACTAAGCATCGAGATTAGAACCATCAACCATCCACCCAGAAATACAAGCCAGGAGCCATGCATTCGAAATCCAAAGAACAGCTTTGCAACGAGCCATACGATCAGGAGGGAACAAGCGGAATACATGGAATAAATAGTTACATGCACGGATAATATCATTGCAGGACTGACCGGAGTTACATAAAATCGTTTAAGTATTTTTCGTTCACGATAGTCAGAGACCAGAATCGGAAGTCCCATTACACCACCTGCTAATATTGCAATAGAGGATATGGCTCCGAAGGACTGTTCCACAAAGGTATAGGACGAACCTTCAAAAGCAGGCTTACTTCCATAGACAATACCGATGATAACCATTACAACTAGCGGCATAATAATAGCAAAGATAAGCATATTCATATCTCGTAGGGATAGTATCGTTTCGATTTTTAGCATCTTTCTAAAGGTTTTCATTCCTGGTTTCCTCCTCTTCTGCATACCAGAGATACGCGTCTTCAAACTTTTCATAAGGGCTGCCTGCAATTGCTTCTGATACAGTGCCATAGAACACAACCTCACCCTTCTTCAAAATACAGATCTCATCACAAAGAACTTCGACCTCATCCATGAAATGGGAAGTCATAAGGATGGTTAGTCCCTTTTTCTTTAACCCCTCAAGAATTCGCCAAACATCCCTCCTCGCCTTTGCATCCAGACCGGTCGTCAATTCATCCAAAAAGACAACCTGAGGGTCAGGAATCAAAGACAGTACAATAAATAATCTCTGCCGTTGACCACCGGAAAGCTCCTTAACAGGACTTTTGATCTTCTCAGCAATACCAAATCGAGAAAGCAGTTGTCCATAATCCGCTGGTTGCCGATATAAGGCTGCTGTCTCCTCACACAATTCATTTACAGTAATCTCATTTTGATAATTCGCTTCCTGAAATTGCACACCCACCCTTTGAAACAACTTCTTCCGGTCCTTCTTCGGATTCATCCCTAGAATGGATACACTTCCACTATCCGCAACCTTCGTTCCCAGAATACATTCAATACTGGTACTTTTACCGGCACCGTTGGCCCCTAACAGACCAAATACTTTGCCATATCCAACCGATAAACTCAAACCCTTGACCGCAGGCACACCCTTATAAGCCTTAAAGAGCTGCTCTACTTTGATTGCATCCTTCATTTTCTTCATTCTCCCTTTCATTTTTTTAAAGTATATCACCAGGCAGATATACTGGTGGTATACTGGAGGGTTGAAAAGCTTTATCCGTATCATTTTTATCCATTAATTTTAAGATGAATTTCTTGTCCATTTTCACGTTGCTAATTTCCATTATTTACACATATAAATATTTGCTAAACCGATTGACAGCAATGAAAAAGCATGTTATTATAAAGAAGTTATTTTAGATGTAAGATTTGATTCACATATTTTTGTAAATCATTAATCCATTTAATGTTTTACAAAAATATGTGATTTTTTATTTTCACCTTAGAATAAACAAATATAAATAATAGGAGG
>JAEYXC010000334.1 GCA_023428655.1 Bacillota bacterium
TATTATTATAAAGATGGAAGTAGAATACCTCCTTGGAGTTAACATAGGCCAGCTCGCCCAGATTCTCCTTCAGAGTCTGATAAGGCTCCTCTACCGGGATGTATACCATTTCCTCTATCCTATTCTCCGCACGTATATACCGGTATAAGATAATTGCTACCCTACCTTCATAATGTCCGCGATTCATGTAGCCATACACCATGAAGTCCAGATTGCCCTCCGCATCCATATTCAGAATACGAATGCTATGCTGATCATAAAGCTCCCTGAGATAATCCGTATCATTTTGTCGGAAGGAAAATACCTTCGTCACAATATTGTTTTCCAAATCATAAAACCATAGTTCATTATTTCTTACAAATGCAAGCTTCATCCGGTCTGCGGAGATCAGTGACGGTACCTCAGTGTCGGCGGTAATTCCGAGCTTTAATTCATTTCCTGAAATACTTGCCAGGTTTATATTGAACAAGGCCTCCATATGTCGTTCATAATTGAGCAGATACATTCGATCCGAAGAATAACGTACCCGATAGAATTCCGTTACTCGGTATTGCTCCATTGCCCCGGCAACCTCGGCTTCCATATAATACTCCAGCTCCACAGTAGCGGTATCCACATAGATCTCTCGGATATCCGGAACAATATCCGTTAAAATAACCGGCCTCAGACCACCCCAGGTTATCTGCTCAAAACCGGAATTTATATTTACATAAGATAGAGTAGAATTATCTGCTAACGCGGAAGGCTCCAGATATTTCGTTATCTCCTCTGCCTTGGTTTTATCCATTATCGCTTCGTGGAAATAAAGAATAAAATCCAGCTTCTCTTTAAGATAAGCATTTTGGTACATTTTTACCCGCTGATAATAGTACATCTTTTCACTTTTACTCGTAATCAAAGTGATTTTGACTGCATATTCTTTCTCTGTTACTAAATCTGCCTTCAGTTTAATCCTTGCCGTCTTCCTGTTACCCTCTTCCGTGAAAACACTAACGGAATCGGTCTCAATCAATGCGTTCCCAACAAACTCCCTAACTTCATAATTCAGCTTCTTAATATCATAAGCCTCTTCGTTTATGATTACTTCAAAGGTTTTGTCCATATTCAAGGGAATTACAGTTTCTCGTACCGTATTGGCTGCCAGGTTCGTGCTATAGCCATGGAGCAGATTGATATTGTTATCACCTGATTTTATGGTAATCAAAGGGAAGGTTGCAGCCTCCATCTTTGTCGTATTTTCAACATCAAACACAACTATTTTAATATCACCACTAAAATAATAGAGTGCACCAATAAAAATCGCTATTAATATTATCACTCGATAGATATATTTTAACACACTAACCTCCATAAATCCCTTTGCAATATCTATATTATTCAGGAGATTCCTCCTGAAGTAATTGCAATAAGCTGGGCTTTACATTAAGAAAATCCATACATTCCTTAAGCTGGGCGCTACTATTCTCTGCTCCCTTTGCTGCCCTTGTACGTTTCACTGCTCGTATCAGAATATTCTTTGGTGTATGCTCCATATCAATAAATTCCAGAAGCTGCACCTTATAGCCCTTTGTTTCCAATAGCTCCGCTCGTAAAGCATCGGTAATCAAAGCCGACATACGTTCCTTAACGATACCATACTTCAGAATCGGCTTCAATATCTCATTATCGATTTGCTGATTTAATTCATGTTGGCAACAGGGCACGGAGAGAATCACCTGCGCATCCCAGCTTACGGCCTTATGAAGGGCGTGATCGGTTGCTGTATCACAGGCATGAAGCGTCACCACCATATCTACTTGATTACTGCCATTGTAGGAGGCGATATCTCCCTCCAGAAAATGAAGCTTATCATATCCATACTTTTTGCTTAACTCATTACAATGTTTTATGACCTCGGATTTCAAATCAAGACCAATGACATTGATCTCGTATCCCTTTAATATTCTTAAGTAATAATATAAAGCAAAGGTAAGGTATGATTTTCCACATCCAAAATCTAATATGGTAAGTTCCCTCTCCTGACTTAAAAACGGCAAAATATCCTCAATGTATTCAAGAAACCGATTGATTTGGCGAAACTTATCCATTTTGGCCTTTACAATCAAGCCTTCCCTTGTCATGACACCAAGGTCAATTAAGAAGGGTAACGGGGTTCCCTCCTGAAGAATATAATTCTTCTTCTTATTATGAACTAACTCCTCCGTCCTCTCAAAGGAGCCTGTACTGTCTTGAGAATTGCTATGTGAGTCCTTTTGTTGCTTCGTATTCACGGTCACTTTACCCTTCTTGCTGATAAGAAGAGTGGTCTTTCCTTTCCTCGTTGTGATCTCAACCTGATGAAACAGACCACTAAACCATTCCGGCAGCTTTGCTATCAGCTCCGTCTTCGTATAATTGCTATGAAATATCTGTTGTCCGACATATTCAGAAGCTTGATATAAAAGTTCTTTTTTTATCATTACCGGTCGAAGCTTTAATTTCATAATCCTATTCTTATCCGAAGAGTTACTGATAATTACCTGTAGCAAATCTATATTTATGGTATCCTCAAATATCTTTGTGATTATTGCATCCATCTTACATCTTCCATCCTTATTATTCTTGCCTAAATTCGGGAAACTATGGTAAAAAGTATATCCTAATCTATTTTAATGTCTTTTCCCTCATAGTACAACCAAATTATTATAAATTTTATCTTAATATTGTTATCCCATAAACTTCACAACAATACCACGGATGCATATATTGGTAATAAAAAAGCTTAGGAGTACTTATATGTCATATACATTTGGTAGAAGCAATGATAATGACCGCAAATACCGCGTGCCCAACTATAGTGTTTCAAACCAGACTATTGCAAACCCCGGGGGAACATCCCCCACGTCTCCCGGCTCTAACACTACACCAAATAGTTCAACAATACCGGGAAGAGGTACAACTTCTCCCTCCACCGCTCCTCGAACCGGAACGAAAACCAATCCTAGTACAGGAACTGTTCGTAGCCCAGGTGCTACCCCGACTCCTGGGGCAGGTACCTCCACCATGCCTGGCGCCGGCTCCACTCAGCCCAGACCCGGTATGGGTGCTACTCCGACTCCTGGGGCAGGCACATCCACAATGCCAGGAACTGGCTCCACTCAGCCCAGACCCGGTATGATTACTACTCCGACTCCTGGGGCAGGCACATCCACAATGCCTGGTGCTGGCTCCACTCAGCCTAGGCCCGGTATGATCACTACTCCACCGACTCCTGGGGCAGGCACATCCACAATGCCAGGTACTGGCTCCACTCAGCCTAGACCCGGTATGATTACTACTCCGACTCCTGGGGCAGGCACATCCACAATGC
>JAEYXC010000031.1 GCA_023428655.1 Bacillota bacterium
TAATGGATCTTGACAGCAGCGCAGAATTCACCTCAAAGTAAGGATTTTCGGTGGTCGCACCAATTAATACAACGGTCCCATCCTCCACGAAGGGAAGCAAATAATCCTGCTGCCCCTTATTGAAACGGTGTATCTCATCAATAAAAAGGATCGTACGCTTTCCGTATCTCCCCATATTATCCTTAGCCACCTCAATTACAGCCTCCATATCCTTCTTCCCTGCGGAGGTTGCATTAATCTGAGTAAAGCTGGAGCTCGTCGTATTTGCAATCACCTTAGCCAAGGTAGTCTTACCGGTTCCCGGTGGTCCATAGAAAATAACGGAGCTGATTTTGTCCGCTTTAATTGCACGATACAACAGCTTGTCCTTACCGATGATATGACCTTGTCCTACGACCTCCTCCAAGGATACCGGACGAAGTCTGGATGCCAACGGTGCCTCTTTTTTCATTGTGTTTTCTCTCATATAATCAAATAAATCCATAATTTCAACCCCCCATAAGACAATTTTCTCATGATCATTCGTCAATCTATAGAAAGAATGCGATTAATAATAAGTAAATTACATTCTTTCCGCTATGACTTGAAAAAAGCTTCAGAATGTGCATAATAAAAAGATATAAAAGAATGATAAAGTATATGTTATCATTTTTATGTTTTGAAAAGGAGTTCCTATGAGTATACCGAACGATCCCTATATCCTATTAAGCTATATAAACACCAAGCTCCGAGATGAATACCGCACCCTCGAGGATTTATGTAAAAGCCTGAATATTGACCAAAAGACGCTGGAAGCCTCGCTATCCGGAATTGATTATGCTTACACCAAGGAATTAAACAGTTTTACTGCCAACCCCTTGTGATTTCCCTCGCTTATTCTGACATTTCTTATGGATAAGAACCAGCAATAAACAAAGGAACGCACCTGTAGCTGCACCACAGCTATCCAGCAGCACATCACTAATTTGTCCACTTCTACCCTCGACAAAGGTTTGGTGAAATTCATCCGTTGCTGCATAGACACAGGTGATCAAAATAGATAGGCTCACTCTTCCCTTCAGTCCGTTTCCCCATACTGTAAAATGGAAAAACAACGATGCCGCTAATACCATATATTCAATGAAGTGGGCCGATTTACGAACAATATAGTCCAGCTTGGAAAGGACCTCCTGCTTTTTCGTAACATCATACGATTGATCTGTGATATTTTCATAGGTGCTTAATAAATGACGTGATATCATCAAGCTGCTCTCCCCGGAAGACGTTGCAGGCTTCGAGGAAAAGTAGAAAATTATTACCATGATGAGAAATGCCGGAAACCAGGAGATATATTTTAATTTCATTCGGACCTCCGATGATTATTTACTATGTTTGAAAATATGCAAAACCATATGATATCATGATATCATATAAAACCTAGCAATAGCAATAATACAATCCAAAGAAGGAGAAAGTTCAATGAAGGAAGCATTTAAAACGGTTTTTAAAGGTGGCTTCGGGGAAATTGTTGTGAAAAAATCCAGATTTATTGCATCCGTCTATCCGGTAGAAACCGAAGATGAGGCCCTTCAATTGATCGAGGCCCATAAGAAGAAGTATTGGGATGCAAGTCATAATTGCTCTGCATATATTATCGGAAATGAGCAGAGTATAATGCGCTGCTCCGATGATGGCGAACCAAGTAAAACTGCCGGAAAGCCAATGTTAGATATCCTCTTAGCCCATGAGCTTACCAATCTTTTAGTCGTAGTCACCAGATATTTTGGGGGAACCCTGCTTGGAACCGGTGGATTAGTTAAGGCTTATCAAGCTGCCACCCAAGAGGGTTTAAACCAATGCAAGATTATCACCAAGGAAATCGGAATTCGGATCTCCTTAACTACGGATTATAACCTTGTGGGTAAGCTGCAATATTACTTCAACCAGGAAGAGCTTACGGTTCTTTCCAGTGAATATACTGAGATCGTGCGTTTTGAGCTTCTGATTCCACCCAGTCTCCTTGATGGCTTTATAAAAAAAATTGCTGAACTCACAAACGGTTCAGCAATTTCCGATGAATTAGATAAGGTATACTTCACCGTAATTGATGGTGAAGTACACCTCTTCGATTCCTGCTTATAATCCCTGTGTTACAAGCTCATCCACTATCTCAATCATAGAAATCGGTGTGACTTCAAATTGAAATAATTTCTTTAGAATCGTCATAACATTTTCTCTGGAAGCAGATATCCCCTCCACTTCCTCCATCTCCATTGTATCCCCCAGATGCTTCATAATTTTGATCCCATAAAAAGGGGTCCCCTGGTCTTCTCTTGAGACATTCTCAATTAGACAATAATCCAGTTGCATACTTCTAGTGTCTTCCAGCATAACCCGGTTGCTAAAAAGTAGCTGTTCCTGTTTCATAAAAACATTACCCCCACATTCATAAATTTCGAAAATTGCTGACAAATCTCATTATACACAGTAAATTATCATTGTCAAAATCATATCAACGCACCATTTTCTCGTGTTCGTTATATTTCGACACATATTCACGTTTTGTGTGCCTAAAATGAGAAATCTATGATTTTATCTGCGTTTTCATGGATAATTATGGATAATTAGTTTAAAAATAGGGCGAAAGTACCTCGCACTCTTCTCCTTATCACCATTTGGGATTATTTGGATTTCCAAGAAATTTAGGCTTTCTTTCAATTCATATCTTTGATATAATATAGCTTAGTGAATAAAGTGGCGAGTTTTGCTCATTACTTAACATTAGTTAGACAGTAGAACGTATCTTTGCATTGTATTAGATCATTGATATCACATACAAGGCAGAATGGAGTTAATATGGATTACAGTAAACGAGGGATTGAAAATAAACAGCATTATATAAAATCAACCTCAAGAAGGCTGATATCAAAAACCAGAATTACATTATTTCGATTGTGTATCATGGCATTTGTTTTTCTTGCGATTGTAGGCTGCTTTGCCGGCTTTGGCTTTGTAAAAGGCTTAATTGACAGTGCACCCGATATCTCACAGATCAATGTTGTGCCTACGGGCTTTACGACGACGATCTACGATAGGGATGGTAATGCCATCGAGAATTTGATCGGAGCACAATCGAATCGAGTTTATGTAGAATTATCTGAACTTCCGGAGCATATAAAATATGCATTTATCAGTGTGGAGGACGAGCGCTTTTATGAGCATAACGGCATTGATGTCCGCGGTATTCTCCGCGCCGGCGTTTTAGGACTAAAAAACGGTAACTTCTCTCAGGGAGGAAGTACCATCACTCAGCAGCTGCTCAAGAATCAGGTGTTCGACGGCGGTCGTGAGACAACCTTTATTGAGAAGGTGGAGCGTAAAATTCAGGAGCAATATTTAGCGATTCAGCTGGAGAATCGGTTAGATAAGGATTTAATCCTAGAATATTATCTTAATACAATTAACCTTGGTTCAGGAACCTATGGAATACAGACCGCTTCCAAACGTTATTTTAATAAGGATGCAAAGGATTTGACCTTATCAGAAGCGGCTGTTATTGCCGCGATTGCCCAGACTCCTGTTTATCGCAACCCCATTAACTATCCGGAAAAAAATGAAGAACGACGCAACGAGATCTTAGACGAGATGCTGGATCAGGGCCATTGTACGCAGGAAGAATATGATGCTGCTAAGGCCGATGAGGTATATGCAAGAATCCAATCCGTAAACAAGGAGCAGGATACCTCCTCCTATTATAGCTATTTTGTCGATGAGCTGATTGAGCAGGTTATGGATGATCTGCAATCCGAGCTGGGATATACCCAGACCCAGGCCTCCACACTATTGTATAGTGGTGACTTAAGTATCTATACCACACAGGATTCGACCATCCAAAGCATCTGTGATGAGGTCTTCGCAGATGAGACTAATTTCCCCGAAATCGGTACCTCCTACTGGGAGCTTACCTATGCATTATCCATCCAAAGGAATGATGCAGAGAAAACAACCATTCATTATCATGGAAATGATCTATTAGAATACTATAAGGACTATGACGATCCGGAAGGATTATATGTAAACGATAAGGGAAGTAAATTCTCCTTACTGTTTATTGATAAAGAAGACATGCAGGCTAAAATTGATGCCTTCCGTGAAGCAATGCTACAAGAAGGCGATATTATTCTGGGTGAAAAGGTTACCATGACACTTCAGCCCCAGACCTCCTTCGTTGTTATGGATCAGTATTCCGGAGAAGTAGTCGCAATTGAGGGTGGACGTGGTGAGAAAACCGGTAATCGTACCTTGAACCGTGCAACAAATACCGTAAGACAGCCCGGTTCTACCTTTAAGGTATTATCAACCTACCTCCCTGCTTTCGATCTCAAGGGATTAACACTGGCTGATGTACAGGATGATGCCGGTCCTTACTTCTACCCCGGTACAAAAAAGGAAGTAAACAACTGGACCTCCTCCAAAAAATATGCCGGTCTGAGTACGTTGCGAAAGGGTATTTATGACTCCATGAATATCGTTACCGTAAAAGCCTTTGAAGAGGTTACACCGGAGATCGGTTATGATTATCTTCTTAAATTAGGCTTCACCTCCTTGGTTGATTCTCGTAAGGAATCCGATGGACGTGTCGTTTCCGATATTAATTATCCTATGGCACTTGGTGGTCTGACGGACGGTGTGAGTAATCTGGAGTTAACTGCTGCTTACGCTGCAATTGCAAACAGTGGTGTTTATACGGAACCGATCTTCTATACGAAGATACTGGATCATAACGGAAAGCTTCTCCTATCCAAGAGCCCTTACCGAAACCAGGTAATGAAGGAATCTACTTCCTATCTGCTGACCAGTGCTATGGAGGATGTTGTAAAGGTCGGTACCGGTAAGAATTTAAGACTTACTGCCATTGATATGCCGGTTGCAGGCAAAACCGGATCCACTTCGGATTACAATGACTTATGGTTCTCCGGTTTTTCACCTTATTATACAGCAACAGTATGGTCCGGCTTTGACAATAACCGCAGTCAGACAGAGAAAACCTATCAACGTAAAATTTGGAAAAAGATAATGGAGCAAATTCATATCCAGAAAAACCTGGAGACAAAATCCTTCAAGATACCTGAGTCGGTTGTTACATCGCGAGTATGTACTAAGTCAGGAAAACTCGCGGTTGAAGGTGTTTGTGATCATTATCTTGGTGGGGACACTACAAGGGTGGAGTATTTTGCAAAGGGTACCCAGCCAACCGAGAAATGCGATATTCATGTAAAAGCTACCGTATGTACCGAGTCCCATGCTTTGGCTACGGAGCATTGTCCGACGGTAGAGGAGGCTGTCTATCTAAACAAGACCGAGACAACCGTTACCGCTGATACTCCATTTCTATATCCCAGTGGATCCTGTCTTATTCATAAAGAGGGTTCTCAACCGCAAGAGGAACCGGACACGGAAATTCCCGATGACCTCTTCGAGGATGATCCGCTTTATGAGGATGAGTTTCAGGACGAGAATTATGAAGATACACCTGCAAACAACATCAACCGTTTTCCGAATCAGATGTTTTACCAATAATCCTTAATAATATTAGAACACGATAAATAGAGCACTTCTAAGCTTTGAAGCGAGGATGGGGTTGAGGCATAACTCAAATTAGAGAATTATAAAAGAGTAACATGCATCCCATAATGCACTGTTTGACGAATAGCTTGCTTATTTTGTAAGACAATAGCAAACATTTATGTTTGATTATGGCTTACAAAATAGTAAGATATCCGTCAACCTGTGTGTGAGGGATACATGTTACTCTTATTATTAATCACATCTGCTGTTTTGCCTCAGCCCCATCTGTAGTTTCATTATGATTTCATCTTCGGTCCAAAGAACCAGGAAGCGATGTAGGCGAAAATTAAAGCCGCTGAGATTCCGACGGAAGAGGAGGTGAAGCCACCCTTAAATATGCCGATGAAGCCCTCCTTGTCAACTGCTTCCTTTACTCCCTTAAAGAGCACATTTCCGAAGCCGGTCAAAGGTACACCAGCACCGGCTCCCGCCCACTTGGAAAAAGGCTCATAAATCCCAAGGGCGCCGAGAACTGCACCAAGGCACACCAATATAACCATTACTCTTCCCGGCAGTAGCTTCGTATTATCAAGCAATACCTGCACCACCGCGCAGATAGCTCCTCCAACCAAAAATGCTTTCACATATTCCATATGGTTAGCTCCTTTCTATTATTACAGCATGAGCAATACCCGGTACTGAATTTCCTTCATTAAAGCTCACCTGGGATAGCAATGCTCCGGTTGGAATGAACAATACCCGCTTCCAGCTGCCCTCTCTCAATTGCTTTAATATATAACCTGCCAAGGTCACAGCGGAGCAACCGCATCCACTGCCTCCGGCATGAGTATCCTGGTTATCCTTATCAAATATCTCTATCCCGCAATCCATATGATTGGCCGAGATATCATAATTCTTCTCCTTCAGTAAATCAATCAGAATATTCTTACCCACATAACCCAGATCACCGGTAATAATCCTATCATAATAAGTGGGCTCCACTCCCAGATCCTCTAGATTTTGCTTAATTGTCTCAAAGGCTGCCGGAGCCATAGCCGCTCCCATATTCATAGAGTCCTTCAGACCATAGTCCACTATCTTTCCGATTGTCACACCCTTTATTACAATCCTCTCTTTTTCCTGCGTTTTCGCTAAATTTGGATCCTCGATAATGACTGCTCCGCTTCCGGTGACAGTCCAGGAGGCAGAATAGGGTCTTTGATTCCCATAATCCAAGGGAAAACGAAATTGCTTTTCTGCACCGGCAAAATGACTGGAGGTAATCGCCAATACTCGATCTGCGAAGCCTCCATCCACAAGAATTGAACCGATGGTCATAGCCTCTCCCATGGTTGAGCAGGCACCGTAAATACCTAACATTGGTATCTCCAGCTCATTAATTCCAAAGGAGGTTGCAATTAATTGTCCCAACAGGTCACCGCCAACCAGATACCTTATATCCTTACTTGCAAGACCCGCCTTATCAAGTGCCTTTTGTGCGGCACGTTTCATCAACTCACTCTCTGCATCCTCCCAGGTCTTCTTGCCTGCCAGAGGATCCTCCTCAATCTCATCGAACAGTTTACCCAAAGGTCCTTCCCCTTCCTTCTTCCCTGCAATGGATGCCGCGGAAAGGATATGGGGCGGATTAGAAAAGAGGATACTTTGCTTTCCTACCATTTTGCTTTTATTTTTATTTTGCTCTGACATAGGTACCTCCATTTGTGAGCTAAACGATCTTTAACTGCTTTAAAATATAATAGATAAGTCCCAGTAACCAGGTGGAAAAAATTCCGTACAGTATAACCGGTCCGGCAATGGTAAATATCTTGCATCCAATTCCGAAGACCTGCCCTTCCTTTTTATACTCCACCGCCGGCGCTGCGACACTATTGGCAAAGCCTGTAATCGGAACCAGGGTTCCCGCACCCCCAAATTTGGCAAGCTTTTGGTATAGTCCTAAACCGGTCAATAAGATTGATAAGAAGACCAAGGTTACCGTATTATAGGACTTAGCAACCTCCTCCTCCGCTCCTAGATATTGATAATAGGCAATAAAGGCCTGTCCTATGGTACAGATAATTCCTCCAATAATAAAAGCCTTAACGGAATTCTTAAACACACTGAATTTTGGTGTTTGTTGCTTTACGTATTGATTGTACATTTCATTCCTCTTTTGTGCATCCTGCTCTCTTACCACCTTCGAGACCGATTCATTTTTTTGATTTGCCATAATCCCAGCTACTCCTTCCTACTGATTAGATTATAATCGGAATGCCAAAGCCCCTAAGTAAAGCATGATAGGTCTATTTACACTAGCTGCAAATTGTCAGAAGCTCTTTTACATTCCAGTCCATATTCGGTAATTACAAAGCTATAAAATTGGGAAGCTTGTACTAACCTGAACCAGCTGCTCCACGCCTCTCCTGACTAAGGTGCCGTCGTAATGAGTCTCTCCTGCCGAGCCAAAAAGTTCTACACAAAGAACGATTGCTACCGCCATCACAAGAACAAAAGCTGCAACCCATATTATTTTTCTTTTTGATGTCATATCCATTCTCACACTCCATCCTTGACTGATGTTTTTGTGGTTAGGGCATAATAAAAGCATCAGTTAGCTAACCGATGCTTTTATTTTGAAACCAGCAATAATTTCACTGTTCTTAGTATATGATATTAACTTTTTACTATACTGGAAAGATATGGTGCGACATTTTTCCAATTAGCTCATTGTTCCAGGCTTGGTTGTGTGAAAATTACTTTCCGTTACCCTTATGCTCCAAGCCTTTCACGCATAATCTTCAATATTCTTTTCTCCATTCGAGACACCTGAACCTGTGATATCCCAAGCTCCTTCGCAATGTCTGTCTGAGTTCTATCCTTAAAGTATCTAAGCCGAATGATTTCTTGCTCCTTCTCATCGAGGGATGCAATGATTTCCTTTAAAGCAAGCCTATCTACTAAATATTCACTTTCATCCTTTGTTTCCGCTAATTTATCAATTAAAAATATTGGGCTTCCATCCCCTTGATATATGGTCTTATATAATGATTCCACTTCGGCACCGGTCTCCA
This sequence comes from Bacillota bacterium, assembly GCA_023428655.1. Lineage (GTDB taxonomy): Bacteria > Bacillota > Clostridia > Lachnospirales > Lachnospiraceae > Mobilitalea. The sequence goes on from JAEYXC010000031.1 coordinate 8,622, forward strand.
GTGCCATGATAATCTCTTCCTTATCAATATCCAGCTCCGTCTCAATCTCTTCCAGAGTCGGCTCCCTGCCATACGCATTCGAATATCTTTCTCGAAGAATTCTTATTTTAGTTGCCGTCTCCTTTAGTGATCTACTAACCTTTATCATTCCGTCATCGCGTAGAAAACGCTTTATTTCACCGGTAATCATTGGTACAGCATAGGTGGAGAACTTCACCTCATAGGAGGTATCAAACTTATCGATTGCCTTAATCAAGCCGATGCTGCCGATCTGGAACAAATCCTCCATTTCATGCCCCCGATTCGCAAAACGTCTTACAATACTCCATACCAAACCCACATTCTCAGTAACAACGCGATCTCTGGCTTCCCTATCTCCTTCCTTAGATCGTTTAATCAGCTCAAGTGTATCCACATTAAACCTCTCTCCCTTCCTCTGCAGCTTAATTTATGTACTGTCTGCAATCCGTCAATGTACCTTCTGACTGGCTTCCTGCGTATACTCCTTCACTCTCTCTGCTTTCCCTACCTTTTTTCTCATCCTTACCAAGGTTCCGCTACCAAGCTGCGATACAACCTCTAGCTCATCCATAAAGGCTTCCATAAAAGAGAAGCCCATTCCGGAGCGTTCCAGCTCCGGTCGCGAGGTATACAGTGGTTCCATGGCCTTTTCAATATTCTCAATTCCTACACCCTCATCCTTGATTTCTACCATCAATTCATTGCCTTCGATAATACAATGCATCGTAACCTTCCCAATCGTATTGGAATAACCGTGTATTATCGAATTCGTAACTGCCTCTGAGACTGCCGTTTTGATATCTGCCAATTCCTCGATTGTCGGATCCAGCTGCGTTGCAAAAGCGGCAACTACCGTTCTTGCAAAGCTTTCATTCTGCGATTTACTTTCAAACTCTAATGTCATTTCATTCCTATCCTTCATAGTGATTTTTGTCCCCTTTCAATTTCTAATAATACTTTACGCCAACAAAAAGTAAGTTAACCTTTCTATGGCTGCCGATTAAAAAACGAAGCTCGTTCAACCTAAGCCTTCTGAATCATATTTAATGCGGCTTCAACCGTATCATATTTTTCAATAATCTTATACAGTCCGGACAATCTAAAAATCCTGTCCACGGAAGAATTGACATTGGCCACTGCTGTTTTACCTCCAATGAAAATGACCTTACGATATCTCCCCATAATGACGCCTATCCCTGCACTATCCATAAAGCCTGCACCGGAAAAATCAAAAATAATATGCTTAATATTATTACGGTCAATCAGTTTATCCGCTTTTTCCTTAATTTTAACTGCATTATGATGATCTAATTCACTGTATAGTCGGATAATCAAGCACCTTTGAGAGATCTCATAGCTTGCACCCTCCTCTCCTTTGTTAGAAATTACTCCAAATTGCCTATTCGCATCTTGCATGGGATGTTCCCTCCTGTCTCGTTCAAATTCTTTTTCAGGCAATGAAAAAAAGACCTTCAATGGAATGGGTATGCCCATTCAACATAAAACGTCTTTTTCCAAAGCATCTTTATCTTAGGTTGTTAGTTTATTTTCTCTATTCCTGTACCTCTCTCAGGAAATTTTGTGCATCCGCAGCTCTATTGGAATCCGGATATTCGGTTAATACAATATTGTAATATAGTGCTGCATTTTCCTTATCTTCCAGTCGATGGTATGCTCTGCCTGTAAAATAGATTGCATTTACATCCTGAGGATTAAAGATAAGTGCTTTCTTCAATTCCATAATTGCTTCCTCATACTTACCATCACTATATAGATCATGTCCTGAATCGTAATAACTATCTGCCGCATCGGGGTATGATACCTCACGAAGCTGTGTCGTTAAAGCAATTGCCTCCTCACTTTCAAACCGGGCATCATCCACAGTAGCTAGCAAATCAGCCATTGCAAGATAATCTCTACTGCTTTCCGACTTCTCCAATTCTGTTAGATAAAGCTGAGTTGCTTCAAAAAGAGCAGCATAGATATCATCTTTGTTCTCCTCGCTGGACAGATTATCAATTTGAGTCTGTAGAGCATCAATCTTCTGCTCCAATTGAATCTTATCATTCTTCAACGAGGTAATGGTTGCTTCCTGTTCCTCAATCTTCACCAGGCTTGTACTATAATCGATATTCTCGGTATCCGGGCTGGTCATTCGCCTCTTCTCAATCGTGGGTACGATTAAAAAGGCAGTGACTGCGATACCGATAATAATACCAAGTACCAGATTGACAA
>JAEYXC010000055.1 GCA_023428655.1 Bacillota bacterium
ATAATTTTATTCATCTCCATCAGAAAGTCTCTGATTACGTCCGGGTCAGCATTCTCGTTAATCGTAATTCCTGCTGTGGTATGTGGAATATATACAACACATATTCCATTCTTAACTCCACTCTCCCGAACTAAATTCTTAACCTCTCTGGTTATATCAATCATTGCTGTATGCTGACCTGATTTCACACCAAATGTATATACTTCACTCATTGTCTTCACTCCTTTCGTCTCATGCTATATTTATGTCCCATATACATAAATGAAAGCGTGATAACAACATCTTTTGTAATTTATCCTCTAGCTTTGGTCCCTCCTCCGTCCCCTAAGTATATATCAATAGGAACTAGATTATGAAGGAACCGATTTGAAGCATAAACAAACATTATATCTCTATTATCATTACTTTTTATCTTTTTTTCAACAAGAATTTTTAAATAAATGGTTTAATATTCCATAAAACGATGTAGTTACTGTAATGGCGCAAAACAAGTATTTCCCTATGGACTCCTTGACACATTTGTGCGATTATGTTATATTTACCACCGTGGGTTAATATCAAGAAATGACCGTATGTTGTATGTAAATTTTAAGTTGAGAGGAAATGATTGAAGATGGCAAATACGAATCCTATTGTAACAATGGAGTTGCAGAATGGTGATATCATTAAAATTGAACTATATCCCGAGGTTGCCCCAAATACTGTGAATAATTTTATCTCATTAGTTAAGAAGGGCTTTTATGATGGACTAAAGTTTCATCGCGTTATCCGTGGCTTTATGATTCAAGGTGGTGATCCGGAAGGCACCGGAATGGGTGGCCCCGGCTATTCGATCAAAGGCGAATTTTCATATAACAATTTCACGAATAATATTAAGCATACAGCAGGCGTAATCTCAATGGCAAGATCACAGCGTCCCGATTCAGCGGGCTCCCAGTTTTTTATCATGCATAAGGATTCTCCTCATTTGGATGGCTCCTATGCTGCCTTTGGTAAAGTAATCGAAGGTATGGAGGCTGTTAATAAGGTAGCCGAGACAAAGACCGATTATTCCGATGCTCCCTTAGAGACTCAGATTATGAAAAAGCTTACCGTGGATACCTTCGGTGTGGATTATCCCGAACCCGTGACATTATAATAATCTCATATAAGCTGATTGAAGTTTATCGTATTATCAAAAGAGCTTATCAAGGTCTGCTGCTATAGAAAGCACTTCCTTGATAAGCTCTAATTATTTCTTATTTACGGCTCCAAGCCTGTCTTAAATCCTCTCGCATATCGATGACTGCCTGTCTGGATGCATCCGCATAAGCCTCTTCACCAAAACGTTCATAGCCCTTCTGCTTGTAAGCTGCAATAATTCCTCTCGAGGAATTAACAATGGCTCCCAGACCATCCTTGTTAAAATAATGCACTAAATCCTCTGCTTTACCACCCTGTGCACCGTAGCCCGGTACCAGAATGAAGGTCTTTGGCATAAGCTCGCGCAATACCCTTCCCATCTCCGGATAGGTAGCTCCAACGACTGCTCCGACATAGCTATAAGAGCTTCCCATGTGCTGCTCACCCCATTCAGCCACCTTTTTACCCACTATTTCATAGAGAGGTCGATCTCCCACCAATTGATCCTGAAAATCACCACTGGAAGGATTGGAGGTCTTTACAAGGATGAACAAGCCTTTCTTCTCCTCCTTACAAACCTCAAGAAAGGGATTCACCGCATCTGCTCCCATATAGGGATTCAGGGTTACAAAGTCCTCATCAAAGCCACGATAATCCTTTCCTCCTATGGTAACCTTACCGAGATGACCAATGGCATAGGCTGCGGAGGTAGAGCCTATATCACCTCTCTTGATATCACCGATCACCACCAGACCCTTCTCCTTACAATAATCCACCGTCCTCTTAAAGGCCGTTAGACCTGCAATTCCGAATTGCTCATACATGGCGATCTGAGGCTTTACTGCCGGAATTAGATCACAGGTTGCATCTACAATCCCTTTATTATATTGCCAGATTGCTTCTGCCACCCCTTCCAGATTCTCACCCTTCTCACTGTAGGCCTTCCGTAGGATGTGACTCGGGATATAATCCAGCATTGGATCAAGACCTACTACGATGGGTGCACTCAATTTTTCGATTTTCTCTACTAACTTGTTAATCATATCGGCAATCTATTCCTTTCTATTATATACGATGTTTCCTGCTACGAAGGTGCATAGTATTTCTCCCCACACCCTTCTTCCCTGAAATGGTGTGTTCCTGCCCTTTGAGTAAAATGTTCCCCGCTCTATCCTGTATTCTACCCTGGGATCTGCAATTACCAGATCAGCAACCTTCCCTTCTCCCAAGGTTCCACGGTCAATACCGAGCACCTTAGCCGGATTTACGCTCATCTTCTCCACCATCTGAGAGATGGACAGATACCCCTTTTGTACCAGCTCAGTATAGGTTAGAGCAAATGCTGTCTCCAAACCAACGATACCAAAGGGAGCCTCAAGAAAGGATTTTGCTTTTTCCTCTTCGGAGTGGGGTGCATGATCCGTAGCAATGACATCAATTACATTCTCTTTCAAAGCCAGCTTTAAGGATTCCACATCCTCCGGACTGCGAAGTGGCGGATTCATTTTATAGTCCCCATCATCCCCTTGGATATCCTCATGGGAGAGGATGAAATGATGCGGGCAGACCTCACCGGTTACCGGCAGACCTTCCTTTTTGGCTAATGCCAGCATTTTGACGCTATCCCTTGTGGAGATATGACATAGATGAAGCTGTGCTCCACTTCCCTTCGCCATTAGAATATCCCTGGCTGTTATAATATCCTCCACCGCATTACTGATGCCGGGTAGCCCTAGCTTCACCGCTGTGCTTCCGGCATTGATTACGCCCTTCCCAACAAGACTCTTATCCTCACAATGAGCAAATATGGGCAGCTGATAATTCGCCGCTTGTCGCATTGCTTCCATATAGAGTGCAGTGTCCATGACGGATTTACCATCCTCACTCAAAGCAACTGCACCGGCAGACTTAAGCTCCTTTATATCAACCAGCTCACTCCCTGACTGGCCAATTGTAATTGCCCCAATCGGGAGAATATTCACCACTGCCTCCTGCTTAGCCTTCTCCAGTACCAGCCTGATCATATCCCCACTGTCAGTGGCTGGCTTCGTATTGGGCATTGGACAGATTGTAGTATAACCACCGGCAGCTGCTGCCATGGCTCCTGTTGCAATGGTTTCCTTATATTCAAAGCCCGGCTCCCGAAGGTGTACATGAAGATCAATAAAACCGGGCATAACATACTTACCCTCTGCATCAATTACCTGGTGCTTCTTCTCTTCCTCCTTCGCCAGCTCTAACACGGTATCGACCGATATATCTTTGTCAACTCTTCGAATCAGCTTCCCGTCGATCAATACATCATATTGCCCTTCCTTACGGCTGGCCGGATCAATCACATATCCCTTCTTTATTAAAGTAAGCATGCCTTTCCTCCTATATCTTATAACCACATTCTATATAATAGTCAGACAACCTCTATAATTCTGCAGACTCGATATCGTTCAGCACTCTACGATCAATATAGGTCTCCAGCTCCTCCTTTGTGATCCAATTTGATTCAGTCAACTCTTCCGATAACACTACCTCATCAAAGGTCACTCTGCAATGATAGCTAATCCCGATATTAAAGGTTTCACCGGTGGTAAAGGTCCAGGTATATAATATTCTCTCAATCGTAGCAGACAGTCCCGTCTGCTCATTGATGCATCGGAGCACGGCCTTATCCGGCGCCTCGCCAAAATCAATGGTTCCGTCGATAAATCCCCACTGATAAGGCTCTAATAATCGATCATCAAACCACCTGCGCACCACCAAATACTTATCCTCATATTGTACAATCCCTTTTACTAATATCCGATACTTCTCCATAATAACCTCCTTACTTATTCTCCTGAACCGGGTCGCCCTGCAAGATAGTTAATAAACTGCTGTGCGGTTCGTCCGGACATACCTCCATGGGATAATTCCCATCTATTAGCCTCTAGTAATAGTTCCTCCTCGGTCAGGTTGATATTGTTCTGACGACGTGCCAATTCGAGCACAATTGTTTGGAATTCTCTCTTGTTTGGTGATGAGAAGTTGATCGTAATCCCAAAACGTGCAACTAAGGAAAGCTTCTCTTGCATTGTATCGGAACGATGAAGCTCCTCCGTCATCTCCATATCCGTTCGATCACTCCAGGTCTCCCTAATCAGATGCCTTCGGTTCGAAGTGGCATAGATTAATACATTATCCGGCTTTGTCTCCAGACCTCCTTCAATCACTGCCTTTAAATACTTATATTCTATCTCAAATTCCTCAAAGGATAGATCATCCATATAGATGATAAATTTATAATTCCGATTTTTTAACCTTGCAATAACCGCGGACAACTCTTCGAATTGATGCTTATAGATCTCAATTATTCGAAGTCCCTCCGGATAATACTCATTCAAGATTGCCTTAACTGAGGTTGATTTACCGGTACCGCTATCACCAAACAGGAGTACGTTATTCGATTTCTTCCCTTCGATAAAGGCCCTGGTGTTATCGATCAGTTTCTTTTTCTGAAGCTCATAACCTACCAGATCGGACAAAAGGACCTCCTGAGTATTCGTGATTGGAATGAGCTCAAGGCTGCCATTATCTTTGCGAATACGGAAGGCTTTATTCAATCCAAACATGCCTACTCCGTAATCACGGTAAAAATCCGTCACATAAGTAAACACCTCATCTTCATCCCTTGCTCCCTCGATCAAACTGCTTAATCGCTGAACCTTTTCACTGACATTTTTATTGTATCTGCTTCCGCTTTTCTCAATGGCATGATACCTCGATATTACAGAAAAACAGTCTATCCCAAGCTCCCTCTCCAGCTCCGAGAAATCATAATCAAATAAAGCCTTAAAGATCTTAAAATCATTCTTTGCAAATTGATTCACGGTCCCCTCCTTCGCTCCGACCTTCTCACAGGTCAAGCTAAAAGGATTCTCCGAGGTAATGATAACGAAGGCCAGATAATTATGCCATAGGTTAGTATTAAAACCATAATCCGTAGCCAGTTTAAGTAATTCATGAATCAAACGATAGATTCTGGAATTGATAGCCTCCTTCTCAAAAACCGTCAACCCATGACTGCTTAAACTTAAGTCAAATTCTTTAACCAGCTCGGATAACTGCAGCAGCAGACTATCCTGCTCCAGGTTCTTATATATCACTAATTTTGAGATCAAACGATACATTGTAATCCTCCATGGCAGTAACATTTTCCGGCTTGCATCGCAGCCGGTCTTCCTTGCAGACATGAATGAACCATTGCTTACAAATCCTCTAAGCCGATCAGTTTAATATTCTCCTGTTCCTTTACAAGGCTATGTAACTCATCGGAAAAGCCCTTTCTTGAAAAAAGATAGCAATAATCCGGTATCACTCCGGCCTCCTTCGATAATTCCAGCAATTTATCATATTCCTCCATCCCTGCCACTTCCTCCGACCAGAGACATTTACCGACCAAGCTCTTCTTATTTGAGCCTTGGGATAGAATATCAATCGTCCCGTGCTTCCCATACCAACGGTCCCACCATAAGAAGGTGTCCGCTAATCGGCCATGAAGATTCATAAGCTTCAAGAACTCCGTACAAACATCTGCAAAGTACTCTCCCATAT
>JAEYXC010000058.1 GCA_023428655.1 Bacillota bacterium
CTATTACACGATTAAAGTATTTATGTAGGATGTCAAAATTGCTTTTTACAAAACCCATGGGATTATTAATCTCATGGGCAATACCGGCGGCCAATTGTCCGATCGCAGCCATTTTCTCGGATTGTACAAGACTGAATTTTGCTTCCGATAGCTTGGAGTTCATTTCCTTTAGCTCCTCATTCTGCTTTTTGGTGATCTCAATCAAAGACTTAAGGCGGTTTGATTTATTCTTTGATTCTATGGCAACCTTGAGTCTGGCATTCAACTCTATCGCATTGATAGGCTTATTGATATAATCAAAGGCACCTAACTCAAAGCACTTCTTATAGCTATCCAGGTCATCCAGTGAGGTCAGCATAATGATGGGCATATCGTCATAGATGGGATCCCCTCGTAACTGCTCCAGTAATTCTAAACCGGAGATAACCGGCATAATGATATCTAAAATCAGAATATCGATCCAATTTTCCTTTAATAAATTTGGAACCAAGGTGGGATCATTGCATAACAGAATCTGCGTGATGTCGGGGATTTCTTCCAGATAACGCTTGGAAATTGTCAAATTAAGTTGACTGTCATCGACCACGAGTACATTCATATTATAGCCTCCATTCCTTGGGCAGGTAGTCATTGTTTATACAATTATATCATTTGGCTGTAATTATTTCAACAAATGTTAAGCAATTAACAAAAAATGGGTGATTGTATGCATATGTAACAATGTCACTAAGTTTAAAGCAAATGGAACTAGGACAGTATTGACAGAATAATCTATATATCGTAATATTTGAATATACAAATATATCGATATAAATCACCTCAAGAAAGCAGGGTTAATATGAATAATGATTACGAAAAATATAACGAAATATCCGAGCTACTGAAAACCATAGCCCACCCGGTCAGAATATGTATCATAAGAGGTTTGATGGAAAAAGGGGAGTGCAATGTAACTTATATGCAATCCTGTCTTGGTACACCACAATCAACGGTTTCCCAACATATTCAAAAATTAAAAGCGGCAGGGATTATCGAAGGCAGAAGAAACGGATTGGAAATCTATTATCGAGTGAAGCATGACAAGGTTACGACATTGATGCGTTTATTACTGGAGGATTAGGAAAGTACAAGTTCGGAGAGACAATTGGAAATTAAATTAATGGAGGATGAGAATATGAGTAAAAAAGTATTAATCGTTGGCGGAGTAGCAGGAGGAGCCTCCGCAGCAGCCAGACTGAGAAGACTGGATGAAGCAATGGAAATTATAATGTTTGAGAGGGATGAATATATCTCCTTCGCCAATTGCGGTTTGCCCTATTATATTGGTGAGAGTATTAAGGAGCGCAGTAAGCTCCTCGTTCAGACGCCGGAAGCGATGAAGGCAAGATTCAATATTGATGTCCGTAATAACAGTGAGGTAATAAAGCTTGATCCGACCAAAAAGACAGTAACGGTAAATAGTAAGCTTCGAGGCATCTATGAGGAAAGCTATGATGCTTTGATCCTTTCACCCGGAGCAAAGGCAATTCGTCCTAACATCCCCGGAATACAGAGTGAAAAGATCTTTACTCTAAGAAACATCCCGGATACGGATAAAATTAAAGCGTATGTTGATAAGAAGGGAATGGAAAGTGCTATTGTTATAGGCGGAGGCTTTGTCGGTGTGGAGATGGCAGAAAATCTCAGAGAGCGTGGAATGAAGGTAAGTCTCGTAGAGGCTGCACCTCATATTCTGGCACCCTTCGATGAAGATATCGTTGTTGTTCCTGAGAAGGAATTAGTAGAAAATGGTGTTTCGCTTTATCTGGGAGATGGAGTAAAATCCTTCTTAGAGATTGATAACAAGATTGAGGTGACCTTAAATAGTGAGAAGAAATTAACAGCGGATATGGTTATCCTTGCGATTGGCGTTACACCGGATACGGGCTTTCTTAAGGAAAGCGGTCTAGAGTTCGGACCCCGCGGTCACATCCTGGTTAATGAAAGGATGCAGACGAATCTGGATGGTATATATGCAGTGGGCGATGCCATTGAAGTAGTAGATTATGTAACAAAGCTTAAAACCGCGATACCCTTAGCCGGTCCTGCGAATAAACAGGGTAGAATTGCAGCGGATAATGTGGCAGGTCTTAATTCAAGCTTCAAAGGCTCCCAGGGTACCTCAATTATTAAGGTATTCGGTCTTGCGGCAGCTAGTACCGGTGCCAATGAGAGGACCTTAAAGAGAGCAAATCAAGACTACAAAACAATTACGGTTCATCCGGTATCCCATGCCTCCTATTATCCAGGAGCAGTACCCATGACCCTTAAGCTTATTTTCAATGAGGAGGGAAAGGTTCTCGGTGCACAGGGAGTCGGCTTTGATGGCGTAGACAAGAGAATTGATGTTATCGCTACCGTTATTCGTCTTGGTGGAACAATCTATGATCTGACTGAGCTGGAGTTATCCTATGCACCTCCGTTTTCTTCGGCAAAGGATCCGGTCAATATGGCAGGCTTTGTAGCTCAGAATGTCTTGGAGGGTAGAAGCCATATCGCTACCTGGGAGGATGTAAAGGAAATGAATCCCGAGGAATATATTCTGGTAGATGTTCGAAGTGATGAGGAATACAGAAATGGGCATGTTGCTGGAGCGATTAATATTCCAGTGGACAGCTTAAGAGAGCGTCTGTCAGAGTTAGATCCCAATAAGACCATTGTGGAATACTGCCAGGTTGGCCTGCGTGGGTACGTGGCAGATCGAATTCTAAGCCAGAATGGCTATCAAGTATTAAATGTTACCGGTGGATATCGTTCGGCTGCCTCTCTGAACTTTGATACGAATAAAGAGGAGGATGTCAATCCTCCGAGCGGCGGCAATAGTCGCATGGTAATTGATCCGGATACCCAGGCAGTCAAAGAGGAAGCCCAACAAAGGGGTACCTTTGATAAGACACTGGATGCTTGTGGTCTGTGCTGTCCGGGGCCACTACTGCAGGTTAAGGCTTCTATGAACGATATGCTGGAGGGGCAGATCCTGAAGGTGAATGCTTCCGATCCGGGCTTTTATGAGGATATTAAAGCCTGGTGCAAACGAACGAACAATGAATTATTAGAGGTTAACCGAAACGGTGGAAATATTACAGCCTATATTAAGAAGAATCGGAAGGAGGAGCCGGTAATGCAATATCAAGGCTCCTTACCGGACCGAGACAATAAGACACTGGTGGTCTTCAGCGGAGATTTGGATAAAGCCATTGCTTCCTTCATCATCGCTAATGGTGCTGCTTCCATGGGGAAAAAGGTAACCATGTTCTTTACCTTCTGGGGTCTGAACATCCTTCGTAAACCCGATAAGGTTGATGTGAAGAAGGGGATGCTTGATAAAATGTTTGGCTTTATGATGCCAAAGGGAAGCAAGAAGCTGAAGCTATCTAATATGAACATGCTTGGTATGGGGGGGAAAATGATCCGTATGGTCATGAAAAACAAAAATATTTCCTCTCTGGAGGAGTTAATTCAGTCCGCTCTTGACAGCGGGATTGAGCTTGTTGCTTGTCAGATGTCCATGGATGTAATGGGACTGAAGAAAGAGGAGCTGATTGATGGCATCAAGATTGGCGGGGTAGGCTATTATCTCGGTGAGGCAGAGGATTCTAATGTTAATCTGTTTATCTAGATAGGTATTTCTATCACATGATGGACAGGAAATAGGGTTTTATTAGGAATTATTACCTTTAAAATTATATCTTGTCATGAATGGAAGGATGGGCTATATACTTTACCGTTACAGCTAATATGTAATGGATTGTAAATAGCCCATTTTTTTGCTTTGATCAAAGACCGCAGGAACAATCTTCTAGTTTTTGATTTGTTATATAGAAAGTATTGGGGGATGGTGGTATAATTATCAACAGAATGTTTCGGGAGGTGTAGTGAGGATGAAGCAGTTTATTCGAAAACTAAAAATTGCGACCGCATTTCTGATGTTACCCATATTGCTTACAGCACCTCTCCCGGTATCCGGTGAGGTTGCATCCATTGAGGATACAAAGGATCGTATTGAAAATATTTCGGAAGAGGAGCATAGGGT
>JAEYXC010000350.1 GCA_023428655.1 Bacillota bacterium
GCTTTTGCAGCGCGGTTTGCGACGAATATTAACAGGATACTTATTACACTCTTAAAGATACCTGCTGCTGTACCAAGAGAGAAGTCGATACCGGCACCAAAGGAATAATCAAGAACAAATACATCAATAACATAGGAAGCCGAACGATTCAAATCGCCTCCTAATAAGTACTGTGCTTCAAAACCGGAGTTCATAATCATTCCTAGATTAATAATCAGTAATACGAAAACAGTGGAACGAATACCGGGTAATGTAATATGCATCATTTTACGAAGTCTGCCGGCTCCGTCAATGGAAGCTGCCTCGTATAAATCCGGGTTAATGGAGGTCATTGATGCCAGATAGATAATACTGTTCCATCCGGTTTCCTTCCAGACAACGGCAAAAGCTATGATCCACCAGAAATACTTCGGATCAGCAAAGTAGTTAATCGGAGTATCGATCACATTCAGTCTCATTAAAACCTCATTGATGATACCGGTCTCCATGGACAAAACATCTTTAACAATACCGGCAACGATAATCCAGGATAAGAAATGGGGCAGATAAGATACGGTTTGAACGATCTTCTTTCCCTTGATGCTTTTAACCTCATTGAGTAGCAGTGCAAAAAGAATTGCAAATACAAAACTGAAAATAAGATTGATTACGCTCATCGCAACGGTATTACGAAATACATTGATAAATAAACTGCTTTTAAATAAGAACTCAAATTTCTCCCATGCAATCCACATCTGCTCCGCTGCAGCCGGCTTGAATTTCTGAAATGCCATAGTCCAGCCCGCCAGAGGGTAATAATTAAAGATGAAGGCATATACAATAAATGGAATTGCCATAAAGATTAACTGCTTTTGTCTGACAATCATTCTCCATGTAACAAATCCTGCAACCTGCTCATGATAGGAGGCCACCGTAGCAACCAGCCAAACCAGAATCTGGGTGAATAGGATGACCATGAAGCCAATACCCCAGTTCTTTGAATAGAACTTCTCTACCTGTAAGGCTCCAATGCTGATGGAGTTCGAACTGATTAAACCAACCAGGGTTAAAAGCACAGTTGCGATCGCCAGCTTTCTAACAACTCCATAGTTCTTTGATCCCTTTGTAACCAGCATGTAGACCGCTGAAGCCATTGGTAAAAGGATGCCTAATATCATTGTGATCATAACGAGGATGGAGTCTATGATGTCCTGATCCAAGTGCTTTATTATCAACGTGGATAATTTCATCATACCAAAGAAATTATAATCCGTTTCGTTAAAATAATCGACCGTCTTTACCTCAGCGATTTTCTTATCTAATTCTGCTTTTACTACATCAACTATGTAATATTCATCCTCTTTGAGATCCTCAACAACCTTTTCAAAATCCTTTCCCTTTAGAAGATCCTTTGCAACGTCGGTTACTTTCTTGCGGGATATACCTGCATCCTTCGCAATCCGTCCAATGAGATTGCTATTCAGCGCAGCCTGCTCCGCATCCAATACGATTCCATCACTTGATGGCTTTCTCTCCGGAAGCTCAAGATAAGGAAGGAATAAATTAATAATTGATGCAAAGCAAAGAACGGCTAAGATAATATAATATGGTTTGCGCTTTTGCATACATGTGCCTCCAGTCTTAACTTTATATTTTTTTACAAGCGAATGGATCTTTTCATTCCTCTTGCAGGGTGATGATCACCCATTTCCCCTTATTCAATACAATATATAAGAATACATAAATCTACGGTATAGGAAAGGTTCTTACTATACAAACCATTTTTCAACATTGATGGAAACCAATCGGAATAGCGGATTACTTTGTAGCGGTTTCACCTTCTTTTTCCGCAATTTATATAGTTTTATTCGTCCTAACTATGTAACATGAAAGCCCAGAACAAAAAGTATACTTCTGTAATGCGATAGCATAATGCTCGAAGTGAACTCATGATACCCGGTCCTACTGACGAGCAACTTTTTATATGAATTCATGGTACCTAACGTCTGCAGAGCAACCTTTGAACACTAATATATGAAAGCCTGCAGAGCAAATCCCTTTCATTTAAATATATTACCGTCTGCCGAACAGCTCTTAACAATAATAACTATTGCGTATAGAACAGCGCTTTGCACAGGTTATATTTAAGCTTGCTAAGCTATTCTTTGAATACTAGATCTGTTAATGCTTGCTAAGCACACACTCTTTAATAATGGGGTGCCTTAATCGTAAGACACCCCATATAATACTTTTACTCAGCTATATTGGTAATAATTATTGCTCACCACGTGCAACTGCTGCTCTTCTCTTAATCTCAGCTGTTAAAGAGTCCAGATATGCATCAACATCTACTTCCTCTTTATAAACCTCCTGATACTCATCCCAGATTGCATCAAATTCTGCCTCGGATGCCATCATAGCCTTAGGAAGCCAGGAATGCTTCAGCTCTGTCATCTTATTCTTAGCCTGACCCTCCGGTGTATCAGCAGTCCAGTTATTGGTGTAGGACCACATCGGATACCAAGGATCATTGCTAGTCTTTGTCTCGCCTAAGAAATCAAGGAAGGTCTTGTAACCATAACCATCAAGAAGCTGTTTCTCAACATCATATAAGGTGTTGTAGAACTCGTTCGGCTGGTTCTTAGGATCCTGTGCATTCTTTCCGTCAGCAAGCATACCTTCATAGTGAGGGAAATATGCATATGCAGAATTTACTAGGTTATCTGTTACATAATCCTGATTGTCATAGTTTGCTCTCTGCTCATCTGTCTTATAGAATACGCCGTCATCTCCTACCATGTAGTCGATGCCTTCCTCGCCCCAATATCTTAAGGTCATAATCTCAGGGGAAAGAAGATCATTCATAAACTGTAATGCGCCAGGGATATCCTTACAGCTAGTGGTAATTGCTAAACCATTGGATACGTCAAGAGCGGAAGGACTGTGCCACTGTTGAACACCATCTCCGGAATAGGAGATCGGCAACGGAACATAGGTCTTACCAACTAAGCCCTGGGTAACTAATGCTTCATTTGCTGTATTGAAGTTCCATAACTGGTCGATAGTACCTAATACTCTACCTGTGGATAACAATGCGATATATTGATCATAGGACATTGTAAAGGTCTCAGGATGGATTAAGCCTTCATTGAACGCTTTGTTCATTCTCTGATAGTAGGTCTTTGCTTCCGGTAAGGTATTGTAGTCAATTGCGGTCTCTGTCTCAGGATCTACGATACAAGCACCGTCATTGGGGTAACCCATTAAGAAATAAGGAGGATTCTCAACACCGAAGTATCTCCAGTCTTCCGTACTCATCGTGAAACCAACGGTAGGCTGACCATCCTCTGTAGTAGGATGCGCTTCCATATAAGCCTTAATTGTATCAAAATATTGATCCATTGTAGTAATCTTGGGATAGTTAGCCCAAATCAGAACATCTTTCTGAATCCAGAAAGCTTCATCCCAGTGGTAAGTAGCCATGTCTGCACCTTGAATAATACCAAACTGAGGAACAAGATAAATATGTCCGTCCTCTGCTCTAACCTTATTCCAGTCAGACTCGGATAAGTAGTTCTTGATGTTCGGATAATCATCCCAGTACTCATCAATCGGAATTAATGCGCCTGCTTCTAATAATGCAGCGGTTCCGGTTGCACCGGTGATAAAATCAGGATAATCGCCACCAGCGATCATAACACCGATTCTCTCATCTGCGGTTTGACCTGTTAACCATGTAATCTTTGCCCAAGCACCGATCTTCTCAGCAATTTTCTTCATAACACGGTTATCATCCGGGATTTCGGTTCCGGGAACCGCATTAAACATTGTAAACATTTTTGGTTCTTTTACTTCTGCATCTGAGCTATCGGTATCGGTATCCTTGTCTTCTGCCGGTTGCTCCGTTGTTGTGTCCTTGTTTTCTGTCGGTGTACTCTCCTTTTTACAACCCACAAACAGAACGCCAAACATTGTGATTACCAAAAGTACAGCAATCAAAGCTTTAACTTTTTTCATATTGGTCCTCCCTTTATTAAATTACTGTAATTGCCAATTGCATCAAAATGTTGTATACAATTTGCATTTACCAGTTAACTAAATCATATCATTCCTAAGCACTATTCTCTACTTACAAAGTATAGTCAAAATACTAATAATTATATTTAATTATTATTTATACTATATTTGTTTGGATTTTGTATATATTGCATAATTTTTAGGAAGATATCTCTCAATCCCATTATACCCCGAAGGTGATGAGCTGATGAATCTATTTATTTCACGGCAGTAGCCAGGACGAGAAAAGGGCTGTTGTAAAACGCAAGTCCAAGATGAAGGAAATGACAACATGCATCCCATAATACACTGTTTGACGAACAGATTTTTGTTTTGTATGACAAATAGCAAACATTTATGTTTGATGAAAGGCATACAAAACAATGAGATGTCCGTCAATCTGTGTGTGAGGGATGCATGTTGTTCTTTCCTTCATATATACATACCTTTTGCAACAGCCCTTGGTTTTTTGTCATGCTACTGCAATTAGCTTTTTCGATTGATGAATTGTTTTCGATACTGTAGGGGTGTAATTCCCTTAATCTGTACGAACTTTGAGATAAAATAATCCGTATTGTTAAAGCCAACGTCCTCTGCAATCAGATAAATCTTTTCGTCCGAGCGAAGAAGAAGCTCCGCGGCCCGGTCTATACGGTAATTGTTCAGATAATCCTTGAAGGAACTACCGTACTGCCTTTTAAAAATTTGTCCGAGATATGCACTGTTGATATAGTATTTTTCACTCAGGGATTTTAGGCTGAGATTTTCCATGTAGTGCTCCGTTATCTCCTTCTCAATCTCAGTCAACACTCCACCAAAGGTATGCTGTCTTATCTCTAGCAGGTAATTGGAGAAATTCAGTGCAAAATCCTTGAAATGCTTCACACTGCCGCGAACGGCAATTTGATCATATCCTCCCTGACTGATCATGCGATAAATTTCCTCTTGATCAAATTCCGAATCCAGATCCTTTGCCAGGCTAATAAGGTTAAATAGCAGATAATCCAAATTAATTTTAATAATATCCGGTTCAGCTGCCAGCTCCTTAAAATGCTCATAAACCTCTTCAATTCTCTTCTCAATCTCCACCACATCATTCTCTTCTATGGATTTGATGAGTT
>JAEYXC010000093.1 GCA_023428655.1 Bacillota bacterium
TCCTTCCTCCGATTCAATAAAGCCGTCGTAAATATCCTCCGGAAGATCACCTACGGAAGATACACCATAACCCTGACTACCAATCACGTGCATTGCATAGATAAAGGAATGGGAGGCCTTTGCATTCATCAACTCATTTTTTACCAGCTCAAAAGCGGCTTCGCTCTCTTCTGTAGTCATAGAGTCCGCTTTATTATAATAATTCTTGATGATATTATTATCCGTTATTTCATAGGATTTATTGGATACCGCATCCACACCCAGAAATATGTAATCTCGTACCGCATTCAAAGCATCTGACGCAATCAATTCGTAATTTTGGATGATTGCTTGTGAGGTGGTTTGATAGGATATGGTACCGAATATCGCCATCAATATGACCGGTAATGCAAACCCCATCAACAGCTTGGTTCGAATTCCGGAGAAATGTCTTAGAAAGCCCTTTTGTGGAAGACTTATCTCCTTAGTCTCATACTCCTCTTCCTCAGACCCCTTCAAAAGACCGATGAACTTAGGCAGTTTAAAGGCCTTGATACTCCATCTGCGCTTATCTTCACTACCCTTCTTCTCTTTACCGGGCTTCATGCGTAATTGCCCAATCCTTGGTTTCTTTTCTTTCCCTGATGGTATTGTTTCCTTCTCTGTAGTACTCTTCACGGTATCTGATTCAGCACTACTTTCCGCTGATGTATCTTCCTCTGTCACATATTCTTGAGCCAGCTTATCCTCAATTATTGTTTCTTTGATCTCCGCTTCGGGCGGTCTTTTATCCTCGTTGTTCAAGCCCTATACCTCCAACATTTATCAAGTCAATTAGTAAAATTATTATAACTATTATTATCTCAATCTATAGCTTATATAACTTATATTTATACCAATAACCTTATTGATTGTCAATACAAAAAATCGCTAAATTTCTTATTTAAAATACACGATACCAGAAATACTCCCATCCCGGAAGTAATTGCATTTTTATACGACAATAATCAACAAAGAGTTCAACTGCGCAACATGTAAGTTATAAACTTTTTATTAACCAATAATAAACAATTTATAATATATAAGTATTGCGTAAAGCTCTGCTCTCTAGTAAAATAGACTTATAATCATAATTAGGAGGGATAAAAACATGAAGGATTTCGTAATAACTGCAGACTCTAACTCTGATTTATTAGACGAATATATAATAGAAAAAAGGATCGGTATCATACCTCATTATTATGATCTTGAAGGTATCACCTACGGTGATGAAGTTAATCTGACACCCAAGGAATTCTATGATAAGATGCGTAACGGACTCATGCCAACAACAATGGCCAGCAATCCCGAAGTAATCCGACAAACCTTTCAGGGGTATGTGGATCAGGGCCTGGATATATTACATATCAGCTTCTCTTCTGCCTTAAGCGGGGGCTGCAGCAATGTTGTCACCGGGGCAAATGAGATCTGCGAGGAGAATCCCGGAGCAAAAATCATTGTGGTCGATACGCTGAATGCTTCCATGGGCGAAGGCATGTTTGTTATGAAGGCAGTACAGATGAAGGAAGAGGGCAAGTCCATCGATGAGATTGCTGCCTGGTTGGAGGAGCATAAGCAGAACTTCTGTGTATATTTTACTGTGGATGATCTGAACCACCTGCACCGCGGCGGACGTATCTCAAAGACCACCGCTATTATTGGCTCCATGATTAATATCAAACCAATTCTATACCTTAATCCCGAAGGTCAGCTGGTGGCTAAGTCTACCGCCAGAGGCCGTAAAAAGTCCTTATCCACAATCTGTAATGATATGCTTGATTGCATGGGTAAATATAAAGACTCCGAGGACCCGATCTGTATTGCACATGGGGATGCCCGAGAGGATGCTGATTATCTGGCAGAGCTGATCCGCGATAAGCTGCCGAACCGCAAGCTTATCATCAATTATGTGAGCCCCAGTATCGGCGCCCATTCCGGACCCGGAGCCATTGGTTTATGCTTTATGGGTGAGACAAAGTAAAACCAGCTACGATAACCATCTTGTACCACGAACCAAAAGGCCTTCGAATTATGAGGTATCCTCCAAGCGATTTAAATTCTCCCGGAGTATTCTCATACTTGAAGGCCATTTTATATAGGAATTTACTGCTCCTATGGTAAGGAATATAGCGAAAAATCATTATATATCCGTCCAAAAAGGGGAATAAAGAAAGCCGACTTGAAAAAGTAAATACGAATGAAGGGCTTAATTAGGATTTAACTTTTCATTTTTCAAGTATTAAAGAAAGATAAAAAAAGTCCTTGAATTTTCATAAGCTTTATAATAGAATAGTTGAGTAGCCTGCTACTAGGGCTCAATCATATTATATCATACAACATTTATGCTTCCCTAGCTCAGTTGGTAGAGCAACGCATTCGTAATGCGTAGGTCGTGGGTTCGAGTCCCATGGGGAGCTTTTTTAATGCCTAAAAACCAAGGGCATCAGCGATTTAATCCAAGAGCCTCAGCGATTAGGTTGAAAGAAACGCCTTCTTCCAAAGGCTAAATCTTCCTCTTCCATATTATTACTACTTTCCCATGACTTAAATATTACAAAATTGTTACAGATATGTTACGATTCTATTGTTCCTAAGAGATAACAAACATCAAAGGAGGCAGACATTATGTGTTTCAATTATAATTTTAATGATTTAATCAATAAGCTCTTAAAATACTGTGGACTGTAACAGTAATTTTAAAAGGGGGCTGAAGCAAAGGGCATGGTATAAAGGAAGGAAAGAACTTGCCCCTTGCAACAGCCCCCCTTTTCATAAACATACACATACCACTTTACACTTCGTATCCCCTTCCTTTCTCTATCAGATGTTCTTTCTTTTGCGAAAACACATTTCCTACCCGTATTTCTCTAATCCTTCTGAAAATCATCCTCATTTATTTTTACAACAAATTAATTTTAAGTGTTTAATCTCCGAATAAATACTAATACTTCTACTAAGGAAAGGAGGTTAACTTATGGAAATCAAGGATTTTAAGGATTACAGCATTGCCAATATCACGAGTGAAGATATTCGTCGTATCACGGACTTAGAAAAAAACATTAGCTCGAAAACGGACAAGGATATTGTATTAATTGCATACCAGACGAGGACGGAAGCCAAGAAATAATTCTTGGCTTTTTACATTTCTGCTTACATCTCTATTCCAACACTATTTACATCTTTATTCATGACTTCTCACTAACGACTTAGAAGGTCTCAATAACTCCTCCTTAAGGCCCCTGAACCTTCAGCCATTCTTCGAGTCCTCTCACAGCCTATTCATTCCGGACTCCGATTACTTTTGTAAAAATTGGTAGTTAGAAAATAACATCAATATGACATCCAATGACGAATGGCTATATTAGAATAGCGATACAAACCTCAAAAGGAGTCGACATCATGCCATTTCTTAATCCCAATCGTAAGCCTGCAATCAGACATCCACAAGGACATCCCGTAGCCGTTCGAGCCGCCTTTAATACCCTGGGGGAGTTTATTCCTAGATCCTTCTGTATAGAAGACGATGCGCAGGAGCTGTTCAAGTTCAAGGTAAGCTCCATACGAACAATCAAATCAGACAAATTCCTTGTGAAGACCTTCTATTGTACCTATGATGCTTATGGTTTTCGTAATGATATCATCCTTTGCTATGACGCTAATAAGCACTGCTGGGTGATGGGCTAATATTAAAAAAAAGACCTATCAGTCTAAAACTGATAGGTCTTTGTGTCGAGGCGACGGGATTCGAACCCACCGGAAGTCTCTGTAACCCCATAAGAAAGGAGCTTTGCGACATCGTCAACCTAAGTGTAACCAAAAGTGTAACCCCAAACTAAAACTAAATAGTATTCTTAGTAACATTCTAATTTGTAAATAACTCGTTCACATTAGTTTATTGATTATAAGATTTGTATAACAATTATACAATTTCTTAATTACATATTCAACCATTAAAAAGTGCAAGATACTTTCATGGATATCTTGCACTTTGATTATTAGTTTATAAAGGATTCATTAGTCGACTGTTTTTCATAAAATAATATTTATTCAACTTTCTTTAGAACATAGTAATATGGCTTCATACCACTTAATGTAACATCTCCAGACATCCATTCCCAAAACATATACTTAGAACCGTCGATCTCTTTTATAATATATTTTCCAGCGGTCTTATCATTGTGATGAATAATATATCCTTTCGTCCATGTTAGCCAATCAACCGGAGTTGTTTCATCCGATGTTATATCAACGGCAACCGGTTGAGGCATCTGTCCATTAGGAAGTAGCTTCAAACTCAGAAGATAGGAGCCTCCCTGCCATGATGTTACATTAGGTGTAAAATCCTCGATGTTTTGTACAAAATCAATGGTTTCCCATTTTCCAATAGCATCTTGATCATCGACAAAGGTAACATTAACTCCGCCAATAATTTCATCCGTTGTGTCTGCCTTTGTTCTGGTTGCCCCTGTCAGGAAAGCTACTCCGGTTATCAGTAATACAGTGATCGCTAATATTGATAATCGATACGAACTTTTTTTGAAATTCTTGATCATTCTAATTCTCCTTTCTATTTTTGATTTATTATTTATGATACCTGCTACAGCTGGCAAGTATGGCGCCCTTAATGATATTTCTGCTAATCTAATTATGGTAAATCCATAGTTTATTACTTCTTCATCTCTTATAACCGATAGTGCTAGTGAGTCACTGCATATTTCCCTATCTTCTCTCATTTTGTGAAAGCCATACCAAATCACTGGATTGAACCAGTAAATGACACATAAAAAGCTCACTAAATAATTAACAAAAATATCCTTCCTCTTTATATGAGCTAATTCATGCAAAAGAACGTACTTAAGGTGTATTAAATTACATTCATCTAAAAATTTTTCAGGTATGATTATGATTGGTTTTATATAATTTAACACACATGGAGTGTTAGCGATATCGGCTTCTACTAAACTAATATCCTTAGGTATATTCATAAGGTTTTTACACTCGTTCAATATAGATAAAACATGTTGGTCTTTAATACAGGGATATTTCCTGATACGTCTCAAAAATAGTGCGTTATTAATGAACATTACTAAACCAATAATACACATACCTAATATCCATATAAACGGAATAGCATCTCTTACAAATTTTATAACTTTGTGGGATTTATGCTCGGTTTTCTCTAATGATATAGATGTCACTTCACCAATATTAGCAGTATTCCCTTCATCAATTTGTGGTGATGCAGCCGGAATATTCACCATTCTACTATCAGTTGATACATAGGAAGGTACATAATTATAAGCACTTATATTACTAGATGGAGCAAATGGTAGCAATAATCGTAAGATTAATATAAACCAAAGTGCATACTGAAATTTGACACCAATTCTGTCTTTAACTATTATCTTACTGAAAAGAATACAAGCCACTATAATACTTCCCATGTATGATAGTTGAACGATCTTCTGAAATAATGTAAAAAGTAATGTCATGGCTTTGACTTCCTTTCATTAAGAATGGTCTTTAATTCCTCGATATCTTCTCTCGATAAATTATCTTCTTCGATAAAGTTAAGCAACAAGGATTTTAAAGAACCATTATAAACTCTATGCAAAAATGACTTACTTTCTGTTTTAATACATTCATCTTCATTTAATAAGGAATAATATTTATACTCCCTGCCGGATTGTTCATATCCAATTATATTTTTATCAATTAACCGGCTAATTAAAGTTTTTACTGTTTTCGGTTTCCACTTCTGACTATCTTTTAATTGTTCAATGACATTCTGTGCTGTACACTTAGGATTGTTCCATATAATTTTCATTATCTCCCATTCGGAATCCGATATTTTTGAAGCACTACCCATATTATTATCCCTCCATTAGATTACATATGTAATCCTTGTAAATATATTACTCTATATGGATATCTTTGTCAATACAATTTATTACAAATACTATTCATACCTATTCAATCTGTTTATTGACAGTTTTTCACGCATACTTTAGTTTGTAAGAAAACCTCAATTTGATCGAGCTTTCATTTAAGCTGGGGTAACAACGGAAGAAGAGAGAGATATTCTGGAAGAAATATTATCCATAAGAAAAAAAGACGTATATAATGGTGATTGGATTTTTATAAATTAAGATGAAGAACGATATCATATAAATGCAACAGACAATTATATCGGACGAGCATGTGCCAAAGCTAGTGTATATTAC
>JAEYXC010000151.1 GCA_023428655.1 Bacillota bacterium
TTCTCAGGTCTTGAGGTAAAGAAAATTAATGTATTTGTAGAAGGTGTCAGAGTTATTGACTGATGATTCTGAGAAGAGCAACGTTTAAGGAGGAAGAACCAGTGGTTATTAAGACGATAGATGCGACGATGCTAAAAAAGATGTTTCTGGCTGGAGCCGCAAGTATAGAAGCAAAGAAGGAAATTATAAACGAACTCAATGTGTTTCCTGTACCGGATGGAGATACAGGCACCAATATGACCTTGACCATTATGTCAGCGGTTAAGGAAGTGAATGCACTTTCGAATCCCACCATAGAGGAGCTGGCAAAGGCAATCTCCAGTGGTTCCCTTCGTGGTGCAAGAGGTAATTCGGGCGTAATTTTATCTCAGTTATTCAGAGGCTTCTGTAAGGAAATTAAAGATTCAAAAGAAATTAATGTGACAGTTATGACCAATGCATTCCAAAAGGCAGTAGAAACTGCTTATCGTGCTGTAATGAAGCCGAAGGAAGGTACTATATTGACCGTAGCCAGAGGTGCTGCAGAGAAAGCGGCACAATTGGTGTCGGAAACGGATGACCTTGTTGTGTTTGGTCGTGAAGTGATTGAACATATGGAGGTTGTGTTGAAGAACACTCCGGAGCTTCTGCCGGTACTGAAGGAAGCCGGTGTAGTCGATTCCGGTGGTCAGGGCTTACTTGAAATCGTCAAAGGTGCATATGATGCATTTCTTGGTAAGGAAGTATCCATTACCAATATTGCGACAGAAGAGAGCACAGATCGTGTTACCAGAGAGCGTATCTCCACGGATGATATCAAATTTGGTTATTGTACCGAATTTATTATCATGCTGGAAAAAGAATATACCATGAATACGGAGGACGAATTTAAAGCTTATTTAGAGTCCATTGGTGATTCAATTGTTGTTGTATCGGATGATGATATCGTTAAGGTTCATGTACATACGAATGACCCTGGATTAGCGATTCAGAAGGCATTAACGTATGGCTCCTTAACCAGAATGAAGATTGATAACATGCGTGAAGAGCACAACGAGAGATTACATTTGGATGCAGAGAAGGCAGTTAAGCAGGAAGAGCCGAAAAGGGTTGAAGCAAAGCCTCGCAAGAAAGCCGGATTTATTGCTGTTTCTATGGGAGATGGCTTGGATGAAATATTCACCGGACTTGGTGTGGATTACATCATTAAGGGTGGACAGACAATGAATCCCAGTACGGAGGATATGTTAAATGCAATTAGTGAAGTAAATGCGGATAACATATTTATTCTTCCCAATAATGGCAATATTATTCTTGCTGCTGAACAGGCAAAGCATCTGACTGAGGATAAAAATATATTTGTAATCCCGTCCAAGACAGTACCACAGGGTATTACTGCAGTGATTAACTTTATCTTTGATAAAACGCCGGAAGAAAATTCCGTTAGAATGACGGAAGAGATGCAGAAGGTTAAATCCGGCCAGGTGACCTATGCGGTAAGAGATACCAGTATTGATGGGAAGGACATTAAACAGGGTAATATTATGGGAATCGGTGATAAGACCATATTAGCAGTCGGTGATTCCATTAATGCTACTACACTGGAGCTTATCAAATGCTTAGCGGATGAGGATTCTGAGCTGATCAGCCTTTATTACGGCGAGGAGATCAGTGAAGAGGATGCGAATGCATTAGCGGATGAGGTTATGGGGATTTACCCGAATCTCGATGTTGAGGTTCATTATGGTGGTCAGCCGATCTATTATTATGTATTATCCGTTGAATAGAATAGCAAAAGCATACGCGAGAAAAATGCTTAAGGAAGTGGTTCGAGAAAACGAGCCACTTTTTCATATAATCCATCGATTAACCGGAATAAGAAGGAGAAGGATATGGAAGAGGATAGAAGACCAAAGCCGGGGCAGTTATATAATCATTTTAAAAACAAGCCTTATCAAATCATTACCGTAGCAACCCATGCTGATACAGGGGAAGAGATGGTAGTATATCAAGCGTTATATGGGGATTTTAAATGCTATATCAGACCTCTTGAGAACTTCATAAGCGAAGTGGACCATCAAAAGTATCCGAATGTGCTGCAAAAGTATCGTTTTGAGTTACGCTCTCCCCAGGAAATAGAAAGGGCGTACCTGCCTTTGGAGGCAGAGGGGAAGACTGAGAATGAAAATCTCACTCAGAAGAATTCTCATAAGGAAATTGAAGCATCTGTGATCACGGAGGAGATGGAAGCGAGTAGCGATAATGTGAATTCCGTACTTCTACAGTTTTTGGATGCAGAATCCTATTATAAGAAGCTGGAGGTGATTACCTCCAATCGTAAGCACATGACGGATCGTTTAATTAATGATATGGCAGTCGCTTTGGATTGTACGGTGGATGAAGGACCTTTAGATCAAAGAATACAAGGCTTGATATATTGTCTTCAGGCAATGTGTCGATTTGAAGACAAGAGACTGCGATAAAGAAGTAAGCCTTAGGCAGACTATCCGGAAGCAGTATTAAAGGGGCTCTATGTCAATAGTTGGGGTGGGATTCTCTGAATCCCGCTCCATTGATGTATTTTGGAAGCTTCAAGGATGGTGAACATAAAGCATGGGAGTATTACACGGCTTGGAAGATCAAGTCCGGGTTATACTCCCATCTTATTATGCTTTTATTTGTTCTGTGTTTACTCCAGATTTAGCTTTTTCTTAAAAATAAAATCCGTCACTACATAAAACAGAATATTGGTTATTAGTACAAAGGCAATGGTAATCGGTAGGATAAACTCCGGTACCGAGCTGACTTCATCAAAGGAGGTACCGAAGACGATTCCCAGAATGACAAATGCTGCGGATACAATAATCTGAAGAGCGGTACTAATACCGATATAGGCTGCGATTGATCCGAGTATCTTATGACCGTTAAATAATTGTCCGATGGCAATGGAAGCATAGATAATCAGGATATTATTGATTAGTCCTAGGATCATTACAAGGAATGTTTCAGTAATAAAAAGGATCATATTGGAGGTTCCGAAGACCAGTCTCATTTCTGTAAAAAACCGTTCAACGGCACCGCCGATCAGGCCATAATGCTCCTTCGTAAACAGCAACCCAAACAAGGATACCAGAATGAGAAGTAAGCTGGCAATATTCCAGAAAAGTGAGACGAGAAGCTTGGAGTTAATTAACTGCTTTGCCTTAACAGGTAGAGTAAACATTAAATAGCCCTCATCCGTCATTAAATTCTTATAAAAACGTAAAACGATAATCACAAAGGACACGACAGCAATTGCTAAAATGGTTGCGATATAAGCGATGGTAGCAAAAGCCGGAAAAATGCTGAGTGCACCCTTAAGATCCAGACTCAGTACAAAGCGGGCAACAATGGTAAAGACAAACAGTACCAGATATAGTGGCAGGATCAATCTGGCCGTCGCTTTGAATTCATGCTTTAACAGCTTACTTAACATTTGAATACCTCCCTAAATAAAGTATCGACCGATTTTCCTTCCTTAGCACGGATTTCATCTACTAAAGAATGTAGAGTAACATTCCCGTCCTTGATAAAGACTACTTCGTCAAGAACCTTTTCAATATCTGCAATTAAATGAGTGGAGATGATTACGGTGGCATTTTCATTATAGTTTGAAATAATTGTGTTTAGGATATAATCTCTGGCGGCAGGGTCCACACCACCAATGGGTTCATCCAGACAATATAAATCAGCGTTACGACTCATTACCAGGATCAGCTGAACCTTTTCCTTTGTACCCTTTGATAAGGTCTTCATTCTTTTCTTGGGATCTAAATGCAAGCGGTCAAGCATCTCATAGGCTTTCTTAGAATCGAAGTCCGGATAAAAGTCCTGGAAGAATTCGATGGTTTGTGATACCTTCATCCATTCGGGTAGATAGGTCTTCTCCGGTAAGTAGGATACGATTTTCTTTGTCTCTTCTCCGGGTAACTTTCCATCCACTAATATGCTTCCTGAGGTGGGGACCAGTAATCCATTAATTAATTTAATCATTGTTGTCTTTCCGCTGCCGTTCGGACCAAGCAGTCCTATAATACGGCCTCGCTCCAAGGTTAAGTTCACATTGGAGAGAGCAGTGAGAGCAGCAAAACTTTTGGTAAGTGATTTACACTCTAATATTGCACTCATACTATGATACCTCCTAGATGCTGTGATACAGCATTTTTTTTCATGATAGGAGAAAGCTCGCAAAGCGTTCTTTCAATTGTTGTGTGGGAAGCTCCTCTATATGCTTCCACTTCCATATTCACCTGAAGGTTAAGTCCTTCAAGCCATTCTCAAAGCCTTATGAATGGCCCTTCTCAACGAGGTCAGTAACTAAGGCCAGGGTTTCTTTCGGAGAGAAGCCTAATAGCTTCATTCGCTCAATAAATTCCATAATCTGCTCCTTCGCAGACGATTCCTTCAGCTTTAAAATCATTTCCTCATCGGAGGTGATGAATCTGCCACTGGTTCGGTTAGCATATACCAGACCGATCCGTTCCAGCTCAGACAGAGCCTTCTGCATCGTATTCGGATTAACCGTTGCTTCCGCTGCCAGATCTCGTACGGAGGGTAGTTTATCTCCCGGCTTAAACACGCCGGATATAATACCTGCTTGGATTTGTTCCATTAATTGAATGTATACAGGTCGTTCGGAATCAAGCTCCCATTGCATTGTTACAACTCCTTTCTTTATTAGGGTTGCCGTATAACGGCTACAACTTATGTTTTGTAGTAGCAGCAGTGTCAAGATAATGTTCAAAAATTCTTGTTTGTACTACTGTATTAAGCAGTTAATACAATAATACAATGAGGAGGAATTATTGTCAATCCCTGATTTTAGATTTTTCATATTTTTTTCCTTTTCCATTCCTCTATTATAGTTTATAATAAAAACTATGATTTTTAGTGCTGATGAGCGGAGGTGGAGCCATGGAAGCCAATGATAAAATAAGCGTAATCAAAGGCATTGGTGAGAAAACAGAGAAGCTTTTTAATAAGCTGGGAATTATGACAGTGCAAGAGCTCCTGGAGCATTACCCGAGGGGCTATGAGGAATATGAACGACCGGTTATGATATCCTCCCTTGCTGTGGGTGCCACAATGGCAATTGAGGCCTCCATTGCCATGACCCCGAAGATCAAACGAGTCAGAAATCTTCAGATTGTATCAGTGCAGGTAAAGGATCCCTCCGGTTCCCTACATCTGACCTGGTTTAATATGCCCTTTCTACAGAAGACCCTTCGCAGCGGTTATCATTATATTTTCCGAGGCAAGGTGTTACGTAAAAATGGGATTCTTGTTATGGAGCAGCCGGGAATCTTTCAGAGAGAGGATTACCTGAGGCTTCTTAAAATACTACAGCCAATTTATCCCCTGACCCAGGGGGTTACAAATGCCATGATATCGAAGGCAATAAAACAGGTGCTCACAGAACTGGATTTCGCGAAGGATTATATCCCTAAGTCAATTGCGAAGGAGTATCAGCTGACGGACCGGACAAAGGCCATACGTGAGGTGCATTTTCCTAAGGATCGGGATAGTATGATGAAGGCGAGACAGAGACTGGTCTTTGATGAATTCTTTCTTTATTCCCTTGC
>JAEYXC010000358.1 GCA_023428655.1 Bacillota bacterium
CGAACCTTTATAATCAGCTGCAGTGGCAGAACCAAAGATATAGCAGCGGCCGTTACGGGAATGGTGCAGGCGGTTATAATGCCGGTAATCTTTGCTGCGATTTATGGTGCGCGGATTCCTTATGCGAATGTATGGGAGGGGATTTGATTTCATGCTGCTAAATGCAAAGAAAATAGCATTTTTGGGTTTATTATTGGCAGTAACGGTCTTATTAATAGTTTTAAGCGGTATATTGGAGTTTAATACCTTATTTCTCTTAGGAGCCGCTTCCTTTGGTGTTGGAATTGCCATACGAGAAAGCAGCATCCGTATTGCTACTGGCTTCTACCTGGCAGCGATTTTATTAGGGTTAATATTAGCCCCCAATAAGCTCTATTGCATTACCTTTGCTGCAATGGGGTTGTATATCTTGGTGATAGAATTTACCTTTGATCGTCTTGCGATGCTGAAGGGAAATATTAGCCGGGCAAAGCTGTTTTGGGTGATAAAGTTAATTACCTTTAACATACTCTTTATTCCGATGGTTTTGTTTCTTCCAAGATTAATCTATCAGGGAAAGCTTAGTACGGTTATTATTGTCATCATGCTGCTTGCCGGACAGGCGGTTTTATTGGTATATGATTTGGCATATCGGTATTTCCAGGCATATGTCTGGGGTAAAATCCGTAACAAGCTTACATTGTGAGGTGTAAAGGATTAATTTGCAAGGTCAATCACCAAGCACCGTAGTATAGATGGATCTGTAAGAGCCTGGATTAATTAGAATATTATTTCTCATACCGGTTAAATAAGTAGAGCTCGGTTCAATCGATGTAATTATTTCTTTCGCTAGGTTAATAAGTAAGTAGTTGGTAAGCAAAGTAAATATTTCTTTGCTTGATGCATAGGAGAAGATTACAGTTAAATCAAAGAATGGATGGAGGGTAGTAGATTATGAAGGAGTTATATCAGTTAAAAAGATCGTCACCGGAAGCACAGGGAGTAAAATCCGAGGCTATTCTTGACTTTTTAGGAGAAGTGGAGAAGATACGATCTTCGGATATGGGGCAGGATTTCCATAGCTTTATGCTGCTTAGGCATGGTTATGTAATTGCCGAAGGCTGGTGGGAGCCATATGAGAGGGATGCTCCTCATGTACTTTTTTCCTTAAGTAAGAGCTTTACCTCGACAGCCATTGGTTTTGCAGTGCAGGAGGGATTACTGACAGTTGAAGATTCGGTGATTGACTATTTTGGGGAGGAATGTAAAAACCCAAATCCCAACCTGGCGAAGATGAAGATAAAGCACTTATTATCCATGAATACCGGTCATATTGTTGATACTACCGATTTCTTTTTCCAAAGGAGCGACGGAAATTGGGCGAAGGCCTTTCTTGAGGTTCCGGTAGAGAGGGAGCCGGGGACCCATTTTCTCTATAATACAGGGGCTACCTATATGCTTTCCGTTATATTACAGAAGCTTACCGGTGTGAAATTAATTGATTATTTGCAGCCTAGACTATTTGAACCCTTATCCATCAACGGCGCTACTTGGGAGACCTGTCCGATGGGCTACAATACCGGTGGATTCGGCTTGCGGATCAAAACGGAGGACATTGCCAAGTTTGGTCAGCTTTATCTGGACAAGGGTAGGCTTTTGGGGAAGGAGCTGCTGAAAGAGGAATGGATTCGGGAGGCTACCGGTAGAGTTAGCAATAATTCCGCCAATGGACCCGGGGATTGGGGACAGGGCTATGGATATCAATTCTGGCGCTGTAGACACGATGCTTATCGTGGTGATGGAGCCTTTGGACAGTATTGTGTCGTAATGCCAAAGCTGGATGCGGTATTGGCTATAACCGGAGGCATGAAGGATCTTCAGAAGCCTCTGGACCTTGTATGGGAAAGACTGCTGCCAGGGTTTACCGA
Organism: Bacillota bacterium; assembly: GCA_023428655.1. Taxonomy (GTDB): domain Bacteria; phylum Bacillota; class Clostridia; order Lachnospirales; family Lachnospiraceae; genus Mobilitalea. Next base: position 1,908 of record JAEYXC010000358.1, read on the forward strand.
TACGGAGCTTTCGGAAAGCAAGGCTACTAAGGAACTTAAGGATAAGCTGTCTTCTTTACAGCTATTAGTCCCGGAAGGGCAGAAGAATTCCCCGTGGGAGGCTCGTATCCATGATAAGTGCTACCGACTGGAGACAAATCCTTTAAAGCTATCAGAAATCGCTTTCTCCTTTGAACCGGAGAGTCTAAGGGTAACTATGGTGCTGGAGGAGAAGTGTGAGTTTTTGGTGGGAATCCTGCAATGGACTAAGGGTACGATATTATTTCAAGGACAACAGGAACCGGCAGCCTTTATTGCTAGCTGGGAGAATGACAATACCTTATTAATAAAGGTGAGCTTATTGCAGATGCCTTTTGCAGCCAATTTCCGTGTTCAATTCACTGAGAAGGAGCTTTTGATGGAGCAGCAGCTTAATGTTGGTTTTGAAAAGCCCTTGCCGGTTTGCATCAAGGGGTATCCGATCTAAAGGATTACTATAGTTTATATTTTGTTTTATTGAGCCGGATCATGATTCGCTTTGGATGATGATCCGGTTTTTTATACTGTTTTTTGAGGAGGATATTGCTATCCCAGCAATGCAGTATCCAAAAGAGTAGATAATTCCAAAAATCTTAAGATTTTATAAAGATTAGGATTAAATGTCACGAGTAATGGTAAATTGGTCGATATATCTTATGATATTCTTTTCTTTCGGAAAGGAATGTATTACAATAGGATGGATGAGTACAGGGAGGTACAATCAATCAAATAAAAGAAAGGTTAAGGAAGAAATATGCGTAAAGACAAAAACACAGCGACAGACATTCGCAGAATTTTGGGGTTAACTTCAGCTCTTATTTTGATGCTGTTAATGATTTCTCTGATACCGAATCTGGCGAAAGCTTCGACAAGTATCACGGTGAAGGAAATCAATTATCAGAATAGTACGATTACACTTCAAGTAAATGACGGTGACAAAGCAGTGTACTTCTCTGATTCTGCTAAGAAGAACTGGGATGAGGTTCCCGGTATCATTAGCAGTAACAACATGATAACAATGGATATTTCCTGGGTGTCAGCGACTAAAAATACTACTTTATATTTTAAAGCGAATCACTCTACATCAATAATTTCCGTTACCATACCGAAACAGGCATCAAATTTCAGTGCATCCTTTAATAAAATAAAGGGGACGCTGACCTTTAAAAATGCAGGAAAAAGAACAGTGGAATGGAGAAAAAAGGGCAGTACGATCTGGAATACGGTAGATACGAATACAATTGATTCTGAAATCAGCCTGCTCTATTCCAATGGGGCCACAATTTATTTCAGACTTGCTCCTGTCTCAGGAACAGGGATTAATAATGTAGGGTTTCGACCGAGCAAGGAGGTTACCATAACCATTCCCAAGAGACCTCAGGCACCGAATATCACTATCAATGGTTCCAAGTTCAGTATTGCGGTAAAAAAGGGGATGGCCTATCGCACTTTAAACAAGGACGGATCCGCCACGAATTGGACTACAATAAGCAGGAATTCGGATTTACTGCTGAAGAATGTTGCACCCGGTGTGCTTTATTCTTCCTCATCGGTTTCTCCCTCAGCAATCTCTCTTCAGTTCAGGACGAATGCCTCCAGTTCGGCATTACAGTCAAAGACAGCTACGGTAACCATTCCGGTACAGGAGGGACCCCCCAGCACGGACGCCTACGGCATCTCCTTAAGCTACACCAGCTCAAGTACATTATCGCTGCAGGTGAAAGCGGCCAATAGCACACAACCCTTTGAATATACCATTGTAGGAGAAGGAAGTGAGTTGAATTATCAGACAGCAAATTGGACGGCGATTACTTCAAGTGCAGAGATTTCATTAGAAAATACAGTAGCAAAAGCGGGAAGTCAT
>JAEYXC010000326.1 GCA_023428655.1 Bacillota bacterium
ATGAGTGCTTCAATTCCTCTATTCTCAAGCTCTTGCTTTAAAAATCGGCAATTCAGTGTACTTAAATAGAAATCTGCAGATAAATCCAAATGTGGTCCATGCCCCTCTACAATTCCGATTGGAAGTAAAACGATCGCACCTTTATCAGCACTCATCTGTACTTCCTGCCAAGTCATTTCTACCATGGTTTCCTCAAAGACAGAAAAATCTTTCTGTACTCCGTAAGGTATTTTTTTCCCGAACATCATATTGATCCCCTTCACTTCATAGTTTGCTGATTTTGAAATTTTATAGTAAATAGGAACTATCAATAACTTTATTTGTAAATCCAATATTATTTATATACACGATCTTTCAATCCAGAAATATCTGGTCTTTTCATCCACACCCAATATACCAGAGCCTATTACAACTATTCTAAGGTGTTTTTCCATTCGCCGCATCCGCCAATTCTATCACCTATCGAAAAGTAATTATAAGGGGCATAGATTGCGGGATTTATCTTTTTCAAATCTATCATTTTAAGGTCCATTCCTTCAAAGCTCTTATCAATCTGTATATTTTTAATTTCCGCTAAGAACAGATGACTTCCATCTAATTCTATTATTTTTGTCACTTCACATTCATAAACCCAGTTGCTTTGCTCTAATACCGGTACCTTTAAGCTCTTTCCCCATGTATAATCATACGGAACATCCTTCTTCAATTTCTCTTCTGCTTTGGTTGTCCCAAAGTAGTCTGCCAGCCAAATCATATCTTTATTAACTAAATTTGCAGAAAACATTTTATCACGAAGTATATTCGTTTTCGTCTGCTTGCTACCGCCGATCGTCATCATCAAGTGCGGTGTTTTATCAAATGAAAAACCAATCCAGGTAATTACACAAAAATCAGGTACTTCCTCTTGATTTTTCGTACCAATGATATACATGGGTTGTGGGCTGAATACACAATCGGGCTTAATATCCATCTTCTTCATAAAGTTCATTTCTCCTTTCAGTCCTAAGGTTGATAGCTCCAACGCATACATTGGTAATCATAACTGCTGATCTTTATAAATCCATCGTTCTTCAAACGCCTTATGAATAAGCACTTCATTTTTAAGGTACTCCTGCAAAATATCCCTCAAGAATTCTTTACAATATTGTTCGTCCTGATTCCTAGCTAAGGATTGGTAGCCAGTTCCTCTTTGAAGATAATCCGAAGAAGCCACAGTATACCATTGTTCCATATTAAGTATGGCACCCTGAACATAAATATTCCGAATATTCCTGTTATCATGTACAATGGTGGCACCGGAGACATGCAACCTTCCCACATATTTTCCTCGAAATCCTGCACCTTTACCATCTGCATAGCAATAATCCGCATCCAAGGAGCTTTGTAAGGCTTCCCATAAATCCTTTCCTTGTATCTTAAAACTGGTGGGATTTAAAGGGGAAGGACAAAGCTCAATGATCTTTTTCCTTGAAACATCACCCTTCTTAATTCCTCCATTTATCACACCACTATTTATTAGTCCGATATCACAGGAAAGAAAATCTTTTAAGGCATCGGCTAAGAAATTTGTCATAGGATTCTCTTCTACCACATCATGCCAAATATCTTTATCAATTCGGCAAAATGGTATACTAAGTCTATCAATGGCCTTTTCTTTATTCTGTTTGAGTAGCTCTCGGATCTCGGCTGATTCTTCCATGTGTAAGGAGCTATAATTTACTCCTTCAATCAGCTGCACCTGATTACTGCCTACTTCGACTACAAGCTTTCCGACATATTCTCCTTGTGCTCCTGAGGTATGGATAATCGTTCCAGATATTATCTCCGGCTGATCCATTAATATATGAAAATGACCGCCGATAATAATATCAATCCCACTTAATTTCTCTGCTATTTCCCTATCCTTGTCCATCCCAAGATGGGAAAGCAGGATACATACATCATACTGCTTCTGCGCTTTATTGACCTCAGTCTGTACTGCTACCAGATAATCCTCCAGCGTAAATCCAAGCAATTCGTTAAAGGGTCCAATATCCGGTGATGCTCCTATGATAAGAATCCTTAACCCATTTTTATTGATTATGATGCTTCTTTTTACTTCCTCTATTTCGCCATGCTCAAGACTACGCAGGTTAGAGCTCAGCAGGGGTAACTTCGTGTTTAAGGCCATATTCTTTAATACATCCAGACCTTGAAATAATTCGTTATTTCCAACGGTCAAAGCGTCATAACCGGCACAAGTAAGCAATTCCATGGCTGCTAAGCCGTCCGTTCCTTGTAATTCAATCCTTTTAAAATCCGCAAAATCCCCGGCATCCAGGATAAGAGTATTATCATCTCTCCATTGGCTTGTTTGGTTTACTATTTTAGAAAAGTTCTCAAAGTTACTATGTATGTCGTTTGTATGTAATATCGTTAATCTCATTGCTCCTCCTTAAAATGCATTATAATAAAACCATCTTATCATGAATGTGTAAATTTATAACAATGCAAAAATCGGAGCTTTCAAATGATTATGAAATTGCTCCTCTGCGATTATTGCTCCACATTGGGTTACATACGATCCGTTTGCACAGTCAACTGACCATCCTTCATGGTATAAACAACATCAGCCCGTTCTGCAATTCCCGTATCATGGGTTATAATGATAATAGCATAATCCTGCTCATGTGCCAACTTCTCCAGAAGCTCAATAATAATCTTTCCGTTATTCGAATCCAGATTACCGGTAGGCTCATCTGCAAGCAGTATCTTACCGTTATTCGCAAGAGCTCTTGCTACCGCTACTCTCTGCTGTTGTCCGCCACTCATCATGAGTGGTAGTTGATTGCCTATTCTCTCCTCCAGTCCCACACTTGCAATCAGCTCCTTTGCCTTCTCCTTTGCTTCCTTTACTGGAACACCACGTAACTCCATGGGATAGGCAACATTCTCAAGTGCTGTCAGAAGCGGGAATAGATTAAAGGACTGATATACCACAGAAGCTGTCTCTCTTCTGTATCGATCCCGGTCTAAGGTACTCATGGGTTCATCCTCCACATAGATCTCACCCTTTGTGGGTACATCAAGCCCTGCCAGTAATGAGAGAAGGGTGCTTTTTCCGCTTCCGGAATGTCCCACGATTGCATATACCCTGCCGATCTCAAAGGAACAGGTCACATTCGATACTGCCTCTACGGACTGATATTTACTCTTATATATGTAGGTTACTTCCTTCACTGATAATATGCTCACATTTTCCTTCCTTTCTGTACCTCTCTTGGAGAACACCCTAGTCTGTCTTCGTCAGAATTGCCATAACACTAAATCGGTTTAATAAGAACAATGCAACGGCTGTTCCAAGAAGATAGGTAATCAAAAATGAAACAAGTATAACAACAGTCATGAGAGGGCTTACCTCGACAATGATCAGCGCAACCACCATCCCCAGAATACTACCGATCAAAGCCAGCATCAGACTCTCTAAGAATATTATGATAAAGCATCTCTTCTTACCGGTACCAAGGGAACGCATAATTGCCAACTCATTTCGTCTGCTTTGCATGAGCAGATAGGAGGCAATAAATCCGATGACAGCCACTATGATGAAGATTAACGGCGCCAGGCTCTTCAGCATGGTGAGGCTTTCCTTCAGCTGCGTTGCCGCCAGGATAAAGGTCTGATCATTCATGGATAATGCCTTGCCAATATGAGAAGCTCCACCTGATATATTTACTGATACGAAGCCTATTTGAAGCATCGCTGATTTGAACTCATTAATCCTTAATGGTTCCTTAAGCGTGAAACGCATGGAGCTTGCCTTGGGTTTTTCTCTTGAACCGTCATAGATATACTCAATATAGCTCATCGGAGTTATAATGTAGGGTAGATCCCCGGAGAGGATATTGGTTCCCGCTGTATAGCTACCAATAATCTTAAGTCTCCTGACTCCCATCCACTCATAGGTGAAGGAGGAGCTAACCTGATCATTATATTTTGGCGCATACATCTCAAGCTCAAATTCCTCACCAAGCATTAAATTACGTTCCTGCAAGTAGGTATCCCGAAGGACGCAGACCTCCTCGTTCCCTGTTAGAAAGCTCTCATCGTAGGAGGAGGTAAAAGTAACATCCTCTGTCGAAAATGCAGTAAAGGCTGAAAATGTATTTGCTCCGATGATTATAATCGGCGGCGGTATCATCCTGTCTAGCTCCGTGGCATCGGTCTCCCTGGCGTAGGCTTGTGCAGTGATCACAGCATCTGTGATCAAATTGGTGTCAAGAACCTGATGAACCTTATCAAAGCCTATCTCCAGGCCCACTTCCTGACTGCCATCAATACTACTGACCCAGCCGGTCACCGGTATCGTCTGCCCAAGCTTTAAGAGCTGGTCCTGATTGCTTTCTATATTCTGTAGGTACAGGAGTAGGAACAGGATGATTGCAAGGGAGATCAACACAGACAGGACACTTTTCTTACAATGCTTCACGGCATTTCTCCGTATTAAATGTATGATAAACATGTCTGGTTTCACCTCTCATTCTATATAATAGTGTATTACTCTTCATTCTTACTTAATAAGGCTAGTGGCTCCGTCCTCAGGTTACTACGGATGTACCATAAAGCCAATCCGTAGGCTACCAGAATAACCAGCAGACAGGTTAACAGGGTGATAATAAAATTCGCTGCTGTTCCTGTATTTGACATAGTTACCTGGTCGGCATTATTGATCCAATTACTAAACTCGGTCATATAGATATTTGCATCTTCTTTAGAGGATGGCATAACAAATCGAGTAATAAGGAAACCAATCACTCCCCCTGACACAGAACCGGCAGTAATCACCCCAAGTAACCCATACAGCATGGACTTTGTGCATTCCTTCCTGCTCATTCCCAGAGAGCGTTCAATCGCAGTACGCTTCTTCTGTTTTGAGACAAACATATAGATGAAGAACACTAAAAGTGCCAGTGTAGTTACTGTACTGACCGCTAACAGGATAATCGCTACCTGACTGACATTCTTCATTCCGGCTGCCAGCTTCTCATAACCACCGTCGTAGAAGCTGATCTCCAGGTTATCAATTCCTAAAGCATTGAACTTCTCAAGATATTCCTTGGTGGTGCCATTCGCTACCTGAAATGAAGTAGTATATCCCTTCATGGGTCCATAATCTGCGACATTATTCTCATCACTGTTCTTAACAGAATTCGATGGGATGATTACAACATTATATCCAATCTCATAACCCGTGGGATTGTTGGTGTTATTTGGACTATAATAGATACCTACAACCTCATAATCGCTGTTCTCAAATACCGGATAGGGTTCCCCTCTGGTATTAAGAAGGCTATAATGTAAAGAGGAACTGCCCGAAGGATAAAAAGCAAGACTGGCAGATCTTTTATAATCCGCTAGGTATAGCTGCAGGTTTAGCTTGTCCCCTAGCTGTAAATCATTCCTTCCGGCTAACCTTTCCGGAAGCAGGCAGACCTTCGCACCGGTCTCATATTCTTCCTGTGTAATATCCCGGCCATTTCTTATTGTTGCTTCTCCCTGCTGGAACTCCATTAAAAGCTTTGTCCTGTTTGTAGGTATTACCGGTATCGTATTTATGATATAACGGTCATCTGCTTCCACTTTAGCAAGCAGCTTCTTCCCAATGTCAGTATCATAAAAACCGTCGGGAACCTCATACCACTTGATATGATCATCTATGTCATCTGACAACTTATTACCCTGCTTATCCGTCTGACTTGATTCAATTCCGAGATACATCCATAATTCATAATAAGCTTCAGGCTCAGTATTCGGATGTTGATTAATTATAAACATGCCTGAAGTAATATAGCGCCTTCCTGCCTTAAGCATATCGGGAGCTCGGTTATCATGATCACATACCCAAATATCATCGCCAACCTTAACCTTTCCTCTTAACACTCTACTCACTTGTACTCTGACCGGTTTATTCGGAACGACATCCTCATAGGGGATGAATTCAATAGTATTAGTCCAGTTATTGATCCGTTGTTGCATCAGATCCTCCGCTAACGGTAATATGCCCGGAGAGTATGCCATATAGAAGGGTCTCTGCTGTGGATGGACCAAATAATTCGCGCCCGGAAAATCTAATAAGGAGATGGGAAGTATCGAATCGTAGACCGGATTATCATAATAGGTATAGTCCTGTAGGGCATTATCCCAATACGCGGTAGCCTTGAGTACATTCTCCTTCTGATTCACGATACCCAAGGTGGTAAATGCCTTCTCATATTCCTTCAGATTATTATTACTGGCCCACCACAGATTAATGCCTAGTGTCAGAAAAGTAACTGCAAATATAATCAAGAGTAGAAAGGTAATTGTCCTAATCTTGGTGCGGACTATTTGCTTTATGCTGTTCTTCAGCAACATAATACTTATATCGCCTCCCTCTTATTGTTTACCATTTTTATCCATATCTTATTTTACCATTTCAGCTTGATATGTCAAATTAAATAGAATTTTACATCTCTCCTACAGCTATCTTATAAATAAAACAAAAAAACAGAGATTAATCTCTATTCCTAGTTAAGTTGGTCAGCAATATTATAATATTGTTCATAAATCATATATTCCCATACTATCAGTTCCTTGAAAACGGTCAGCCTATATCAC
>JAEYXC010000329.1 GCA_023428655.1 Bacillota bacterium
ATAATAGCCTGTCCCATTATCCTTTCCCGTCAATACAAAATAGGTTCCCTTACCATTTTTTACACCATTGACCACTTCCCCGTAATACAGTTGTTTATCCTTGTAAACGATTAAGACTTCGTTCTTGCCAATGCTTTCTACCCCGTCCCCATAATAAATAGGAGTCGCCGATGAAATCTGCTCCTGGTAGACATTGGTCTCCAAAACAGCAATAATCTGTTCCACATCCAGTGCTCTCATGGCTTTATATAATTCTGATAATACATTATCTCGCTCTTCCTCCGCTTCCTTTGACTCCCTAGCTGTTGAGAGAAGCTCGGTAAGCTCCATATCCTCAGTAAGCTCCACTGCTCCCTCCAGAAGCGTTACTGCATTATAATACTCCTTTTGTTCCATATAAATCTGTGCCAATGCCTTATATGCCGTTGTTTGGGACGGTAGGAGTCGTATTGCCTCCTGATATTTCTCTATCCCATCCTCGTAATTTTCCTGATAGACATATTCCTCAGCCTGAGTCACCATCAAGTCGTAGTCCTCTTTTAAAAGATAAGTATCAACCGTAACCTGGAGCATTTCAAGCTTCTCACTACGGGTTATCTCAATCCCCTCCAGAATCTGTTCTCTGGCAAGATCATATTTGCCCTGCTCCATATAGGCTTGAGCGATTCTTGCATAGGAGGTATCATCCTTACTTTTTATCAGCTTGGCTTCCTCGTATACTGTAATCGCTTTGTCATATTCCTTATTTGAGAAATAAACATCTGCACGGGAAATAGACTGAAGAAATTCATGATTCAGCTTCCCAGCCGTAACTTCTTCAATCACCTTTTCCAGCTTCATTGTGGTTTTTTTCTGGTATTGAGCGCGCAAGACCTCTAAAGCTTTATCAAAGTCTTCCAGTCCGACATAAGCCTTTGACAATCCGATTGCCAAGGTCTCACGATCACTTTCCTTCATTGATAAGGCTTTCTTGTATGCTTCCACTGCCTGCTCATAGCTTCCTGCATTAAGATAATTTTCTGCCATCACAGCTTGTTCATCAATCTGTCCTCTTTTTGATGCTGTACTTATCATGATAAGCCCAACAACAATCATTATTCCCAGAACTACCCCAATTACTTTTCTCTCTTTTGTTCGAAATATCCCATACAACATTATTTCACCTCCAAAAGACAGTTATCCAACCCCTTAAGTATCCTCGTTACCCTCGTTAATAAGCAATTGATATATATCCCGTTTGCTTACTCCTCTGTCCTTCGCTACTGCTTTCATAGCCTCCTTCTTATCGAAGCCCTGATCCAAATAGAAGCTCATATGATCCGCCAAGGCGACCGTTCCCCATCGCTCCTGCTTTTCCGCCTCCAACTCTAAGTCCGATTTTCCTTCCAATACCAAAACATATTCTCCCTTAGGCTCCTGTGTACGAAGCATTTGGATTGCTTCAGAGAGAGTTGTTCGCCATACCGTCTCGTGTAATTTTGTCAGTTCCTTGATTAAAGAGATTCGTCGGTCACCGAATGCGTCCAATAGCTCCTGCAAGGTTTTGCTGAGTCTATGAGGCGCTTCATAAAGGATTAGTGTCCTTGTGTCGTTTTTCAGTTCCTCCAGCACCCGTTGCCTAGCCTTTTTATCACTGGGTAGGAATGCTTCAAAGCTAAATCTTCTTGTCCCAAGTCCGGATAATGTAAGCGCTGTTACTGCAGCACAGGCTCCCGGAAGAGAGGTTACATTAACTCCGGCCTCATAAGCCTGCTTCACCAGCTCTTCGCCCGGATCAGAGATACCCGGAGTCCCGGCATCCGTAATCAAGGCAATATTAACACCTGCCTTCAGCTGCTCAACCAAATATCTTGCCTTCTCCACCTTATTGAATTCGTGGTAGCTGGTCATCGGTGTCTTTATCTCAAAATGATTCAGTAATTTAATACTGTGCCTGGTATCCTCGGCTGCAATTAAATCCACCTCTTTTAAGGTTCTTATCACTCGGAAGGTAATGTCCTCCAGATTGCCGATGGGTGTAGCACATAAATATAACATTCCGGACATAATATATCCTTTCATTAATAGCCGTAGATATCATAAATTTCATCCGTATAGACACCCGGCTCCTTATAGACAGTCAGAGGGGCTTCTACCTTAAGCATGGATTTGCCTCCCTTTACACATTCTATAAGCACCATATTCGGTTCCTTATCTACGTATGGATGAACTAACTTCATCCTCTTAGGTTCTAATTTATAGGCCGTCAGCTTGTTAATAATCTCAACCAGGCGAAAAGGTCTATGCACCAGGTAAAAACGACCATTGGTCTTCAAGAGTCGACTTGCCTCTCGAATGACATCCTCTAGGGTGCATAGTATCTCATGCCTTGCTATTGCTTTCGCATCTCCCGGATTCACAAGACCATGCCCATGGTTCATATAGGGAGGATTACTAGTGATAACATCAAAGGAAGCCAATCCAAAATAAGCAGAGGCTCCCTTGATATCTCCGATTACAATATCAATTTTATTTTCCAGTCCGTTCAAGGCGACACTTCTTCGTGCCATATCCGCACTTTCCTTCTGGATCTCCAGTCCGGTAAAATGCTTCCCTTCCGTCTTTGCCTCCAATAATATCGGAATGATTCCCGTCCCAGTGCCCAGATCCAACACTCTTTCTCCGGGAAGCACCTTAGCAAAGCCGGAAAGCAGTACTGCGTCCATACCAAAACAGAATTTCTTAGTATTTTGAATTATTTTATAATTATTACGATTCAAATCATCAACCCGTTCACCGGGCAACAGATAATCCTTTTCGCTTTCGTTATTATTCATCATCCAGTAAGGACTTCCCTTCCTTCTTCTCCAAAAGCTCCAGCACACGGAGTTCTTCATCCTCTAAGGAAGACATCCTCTCCTTACGTCTTCTTTGCTTGAAGCGTAAATCCTCTACCTTATATTCTCTAACTTCCTTTTCGTCGTTCTCCAAAGTCACAATGACCTTAACCAGCTGCTTCAATACGCTGACACTCTGCACCTCACCCTTCAGGTTGTCCTTTGTGGTAACAAAGTCCCCAACGCCGGGAAGCTTGCTGTTTAATTCCTCGTATGCCTCTTCCTCATGCTTTAAGCAACACATCAGTCTTCCGCATACACCGGAGATTTTCGTCGGATTCAGGGACAGATTCTGCTCCTTTGCCATCTTAATGGAAACCGGAGCAAATTCGGACAGATGGGTATGACAGCAAAGTGGTCTTCCGCAGATGCCGATACCACCTACAATCTTTGTCTCATCACGAACACCGATCTGTCTAAGCTCGATACGAGTCTTAAACACACTTGCCAGATCCTTTACCAGCTCACGAAAGTCAATACGACCGTCCGCTGTAAAATAGAATAGAACCTTATTATTATCAAAGGTATATTCACAATCGATCAGCTTCATCTCCAGACCATGCTTCTTAATCTTTTCAAGACAGATCTGGAAGGCTTCCTTTTCCTTCTCCTTATTGCGTTTTTCAACTGCAATATCTTCGTCCGTTGCTTGTCTTATAACCGGCTTGAGTGGTTGAATAATCTTCTCATCCTCCACATCCCTGGGTCCCAACACAACCGAACCGTATTCAATACCACGTGCAGTCTCGACAATTACATTATCTCCCTGCTTAATATCATAACCTGCAGGGTCAAAGAAATATACTTTTCCGGCCCTGCGAAATCTTACTCCGATAACATTAACCATTACTGTTCTCCTTTATTGTAAGTAGCATAAGTTCAACGGCAATATCAAAATTAACATTTGCCCTTAATCTTATTTTTGCCTTTTCCATCGCACTTATAATCTTTTCTATATTGTCATAGCTTCTGATGTTTGCCTGATGTTTAATAAATGAGAGTTCCTCCCTGTATAATAAAAGATTTGGATCCATTGTAGCTTTATACATTACGACATCTCGGTACCACAAAATCATTAAATCGATATAATCCTCGATAATCGGCTTATTAGCGGATAACACCTTTAAGCCCGATATGATCTCGTGCAGCTCCATATCATCAATGTATTTTAGAATATGGAGTACCTCCTCCTTCATTTTCTCAAACTCTCCGGAAGAAGCATATTTAATTGCCTTCCCAACATTCCCGCTGCTAAAGGCTGCTGCCATTTCTGCCTTATAATCCGGTATGTGATGGTTAACCATAAGAAATCCCTTGATGGCAGCTCTATCCACCGGCTTAAGATTGAGTCTGACACATCGAGATAGAATCGTTGGAAGCAGTGAAGAAAGGTTGCTGACCAGAAGCAATAAGATTGCATACTCCGGTGGTTCCTCCATGGTCTTTAGTAATGCGTTTTGTGCCTGCTCTGTCAGCTTATCCGCATCGTCAATAATATAAATCTTATATTTACTGTTATATGGCTTCACTAAAATATCCGCATTCACCTGTAGACGGATATCATCCACTCCGATACTTACCTTCTCATGGGTTACCCGTATTATATCCGGATGATTACCGGTTTCTGCCTGCATGCAGGATTTACAACGGTCACAGGGAAGAATGCCTTCCCCCTCGCATTGCAGGGTCTTCGCAAATGCATTTGCAAGCAGCTTCTTGCCCATGCCTTCTTCACCGTGTAAAATATAGGCATGAGAAATCTTCTGTGTAC
>JAEYXC010000333.1 GCA_023428655.1 Bacillota bacterium
AATTTGTTTCTTTGTCCATACAATTAAATTGTTGAACTTCCAGACTTTGTATCGTATAATATAGAAAGCTTATTTTTGGAATGTCAATTTTTTACGGACGCGATGTAAGGAGAAATATAACATGGCAAATAATAACAGATTAGGTATCGATATTGGGTCAACTACAGTTAAAATAGTGATCATAAATGACGCAGGAGAATTACTTTTTTCCGATTATGAGCGCCACTTTGCAAATATTCAAGAAACACTTGCCGGCTTGGTAAAAAAAGCTCAGGATGCACTCGGAAATTTAAGTGTATCCGCTGTCATTACCGGTTCCGGCGGTTTAACTATATCAAAACATCTGGATATCCCTTTTGTTCAGGAGGTAGTTGCTGTTTCTACCTCATTACAGGATTTCGCCCCGCAGACGGATGTAGCAATCGAGCTTGGCGGTGAGGATGCTAAAATTATTTACTTTACCAACGGAATTGAACAACGAATGAATGGTATCTGTGCCGGTGGTACAGGTTCTTTTATTGACCAGATGGCAAGCTTACTGAAAACCGACGCCTCCGGTCTGAACGAATATGCAAAGAGCTATCAAGCAATCTACCCGATTGCAGCCCGGTGTGGTGTATTTGCCAAGACGGATATTCAGCCTTTAATTAATGAAGGTGCTACGAAGCCGGATCTCTCCGCCTCCATCTTTCAGGCAGTAGTAAATCAGACCATCAGCGGTCTTGCCTGCGGTAAGCCGATCCGTGGGAATGTGGCATTTTTAGGAGGCCCCTTACATTTCCTCAGTGAACTAAAAAATGCTTTTATTAGAACCCTAAATTTAACGCAGGAGCAGGTAATTGCACCAACCCATTCCCACCTGTTTGCAGCAATCGGAGCAGCGATGAATGCAAAGCCCGGTGTCAGTAAGGAGCTATCCATGTTATACGAGCTCCTATCTAGGGGCATAAAGATGGATTTTGAAGTAAACCGAATGAAGCCATTGTTCCAGGACGAGGCAGAATACGAAGAATTTAAGAACAGGCACTCAGTACATACCGTGAAAAAGGGGAATTTAAAGGATTATAAAGGTAACTGCTTCTTAGGCATTGATGCCGGTTCAACCACGACAAAGGTTGCACTGGTAGGCGAGGACGGTTCCCTACTCTATTCCTTCTACAGCAACAACAACGGAAGTCCCCTTAAGACTACCATCCGCTCCATTAAGGAGATATTTGAATTACTACCGAAAGAGGCAAAGATTGTACGTTCCTGCTCCACCGGCTACGGGGAAGCCTTAATTAAGGCTGCGCTGATGCTTGACGAGGGCGAGGTGGAGACCGTTGCCCATTACCACGCTGCTGCCTTTTTTGAACCAGAGGTGGATTGCATCCTGGATATCGGCGGGCAGGATATGAAGTGTATTAAAATAAGAAATCATTCCGTTGATAATGTGCTATTGAACGAAGCCTGCTCCTCCGGCTGTGGTTCCTTTATTGAGACCTTTGCCAAATCCCTAAATTATGAGATTGAAGAATTTGCTAAGGTTGCTCTATTCGCACAAAACCCTATTGATCTTGGAACTCGTTGTACCGTATTTATGAATTCCAAGGTAAAGCAGGCACAAAAGGAAGGGGCAACGGTAGCGGATATATCCGCTGGTCTCGCTTACTCTGTAATAAAGAATGCTTTATATAAGGTAATTAAGATAACCAATCCAAAGGATCTCGGTGCGAAAATGGTGGTTCAGGGCGGAACCTTCTATAATGACGCCGTTCTGCGAAGCTTTGAGACCATCTCCGGCTGCCAGGCAGTAAGACCGGATATTGCAGGTATCATGGGTGCCTTTGGTGCTGCTCTAATTGCAAGAGAGCATTATGAAGGTGAAGAAAGCTCAATGCTCTCCATTGATGAGATTATCGAGTTAAAATTCGATACTTCTCTGGCTCGCTGTAAGCGTTGTACCAACAGCTGCCTCCTAACGATCAACAAATTCACCGGTGGCAGACAATACATCACCGGCAATCGTTGTGAGCGAGGTTTGGGAAAAGAGAAAAATGTAGATAACATTCCGAACCTATTCGAATATAAGATGGAGCGTTATTTTGGATATCCCGTATTAAAGGAGGAAGAGGCCAAGCGTGGTGTCGTTGGAATACCAAGGGTACTCAATCTATATGAGAATTATCCCTTCTGGTGTACCTTCTTTACGAAGCTGGGCTATAGTGTAGCATTATCTCCTACCTCCAGCAGAAAGATTTATGAGCTTGGAATCGAATCAATTCCAAGTGAATCCGAGTGCTATCCGGCAAAGCTGGCACATGGACATATCAAGTGGCTCATCGATCAAGGGATAAAGTATATCTTCTATCCCAGCATTCCCTTTGAGCGTAAGGAGATTGATGGAGTGGGCAATCATTACAATTGTCCCATCGTAACCTCCTACCCGGAGAATATCAAGAATAATGTGGAGGAGCTGAAGGACCCCTCCATCCAGTTTGATAATCCCTTCCTTTCCTTTGAAAGCGAAGAAATACTAACCACCAGATTGATTGAAATATTTAAAGAAAAAGGCATACCGGCGGGTGAGATTAGGAATGCAGCTACGCTCGCTTGGGCAGAGCTAATGACAGCCCGAGAGGATATGAGGAAAAAGGGCGAGGAAACCATGGCTTATCTCCGTGCCTCGGGCCGCAAGGGAATCGTATTGGCAGGTCGACCCTATCACATCGACCCGGAGATCCATCACGGTATTCCGGAGCTGATCAACTCCTACGGTGTTGCCGTCTTGACCGAGGATGCAATTTCTCATCTAGGTATGATTGACCGTCCTACCATCGTCATCGATCAGTGGATGTATCATTCCAGACTATATGCTGCCGCTTCCTATGTACGGACCCAGCCTAACCTGGAATTAATCCAGCTCAACTCCTTCGGTTGCGGTTTGGATGCGGTCACTACGGACCAGGTGAATGATATTCTCTCTAAATCAGGCAAAATATACACTGTGTTAAAAATCGATGAGGTAAATAACCTGGGTGCTGCAAGAATTCGTATCCGATCCCTCCTTTCCGCTGTTCGTGAGCGGGAAGCAAAGAATTTGAAAACAACGGTAGCATCCTCTGCTCATCACCGAGTGATATTCACCGAGAAAATGAAGGAAACCTATACCATCCTTGCTCCGCAGATGTCACCAATTCATTTTGATCTCTTAGAGCCGGCTCTTCGAAGTGGAGGCTATCGGGTCGTTGTCCTTCCAAACGATAACCGCCGATCCATTGATGTAGGTCTCCAATATGTTAACAATGACGCTTGCTTTCCGTCACTAATGGTGGTCGGACAGATTATGGATGCCCTATTATCCGGTAAATATGATCTAAATAAGGTTGCTGTAATGATAACACAGACCGGTGGCGGATGCCGTGCTACGAACTATATCGGCTTCATCCGTCGTGCTCTTGAGAAGGCTGGGATGTCGCAGATTCCGGTGATTTCTCTGAGTGCCTCCGGTCTCGAGAAAAACCCCGGACTAAAAATCACTCCAAAGCTATTGATTACCGCCATGCAATCCCTGGTCTACGGAGATGTTTTCATGAGAGTTCTGTATCGTACCAGACCCTATGAGCAGATACCCGGGTCCGCGAATTCTCTTCATGATAAATGGCGAAATATTTGCATTAAAAGCCTGGAAAACGGAAGCTGGACAGAATATAAACGTAATCTTCGCGGTATCATCCGAGAATTTGATCAACTGCCTCTGGATGAGTCAGTTAAAAAGCCCCGTGTTGGTATTGTGGGCGAGATCCTGGTGAAGTTCCTACCCTCTGCCAACAATTATCTCGTAGAATTATTGGAGGCGGAAGGTGCTGAGGCCGTCGTGCCGGATCTATTAGACTTCTTTATGTACAGCTCCTATAATAATAATTTTAAAGCAAGATACCTGGGTAAAAAGAAAGCCAGTGCTAGAATTGGCAATCTGGTTATATGGGCCTTGGAGCAGATCCGAGGCACCGCGAAAAAGGAATTGGCAAGAAGTAAGCGTTTTACTCCTCCGGTACCGATCAAGAAGCTGGCACAGTATGCTGAGCCCGTCGTATCCACAGGAAATCAGACCGGTGAGGGTTGGTTCTTAACCGGCGAGATGCTTGAATTAATTCACTCCGGAGTTAAGAATATTGTATGCGCCCAACCCTTTGCTTGTCTCCCGAACCATATTGTCGGAAAGGGAGTAATCAAGGAGCTTCGCAGACAGCATCCGGAAGCGAATATCGTTGCTGTGGATTATGATCCTGGAGCCAGCGAGGTGAACCAGCTCAATCGTATAAAACTGATGCTTGCTACGGCTGTGAAGAATATGAGTAAAGCCGTTGAGTAGATTGATTAAGTTGTCAAAGCCCACGATCAAAGAACAATAAATGCATTTAAGTTAATCAAAGTGATACAAAGCATTGTTTGTGCGCAACACACTCCACCTTGTAGGAACAGAAAATACCTCTTACCGTTGTACACAATCCTTGTTTGTATCACTTTATAATATTGTCCTGATTGTATATACTTTTACAGTTATATAGATCGAAGGGCCTTTGACTTCCTAACATAAAGAAATTATTTATTAACCAGCGTTTTGGATGAGGGTGAGAAAGGAGTTTACTATGTTTAAAAACAAGGAAGGAAAGGTTCGTTCCGGTTGGAAAATCGCTGCTGTTCTAGGTATCTTTTATGGCAGTATGATGATTCTCTCAATGATCATCGGTATGGTTATATCCGGAATTCTTTTGGCCTCAGGAGATCTGCAGGCCGGTGCCAACGCATTCTCGTACACCTATACGGAGCGAGGCCAGAAAATCATGGAAAATATCAATTTAGTGATGATGTTCGTTCAACAGGTCATCACGATTCTATTACCGATCCTTGCATGGAGGATTACAGCCAAAAGAAAGCTATCCGATATGGGCTTTACCCCGATACGGACTGATTATAAGGAGCTTCTTGCAGGTTTAATTTTTGGTATTGCTTCCATCAGCGTTGTTTTCGCTGTTATTGTATTAACCGGTCAGGCAGAAGTCGCTTCCTGGAAGCCAACCTTTGCTGTATCTCAGCTGACTTATCTGGTTTTGTTCATACTGGTGGGCTTTTCCGAGGAGCTACTCAGTCGTGGTTATATCATGTCCGTACTACGACAAACAAAGAGTGTTGCTGCAATTATGATTATTCCCAGTGTTATCTTCGCATTATTACATAGCTTCAATTCCGGTATCGGTTTCATACCTTATCTTAATTTAACCCTGGTCGGAATCCTATTTTCCTATATGTATTTAAAGTCCGGTAATATCTGGATGCCCATCGGATACCATATTACCTGGAACTACTTCCAGGGCAATGTATTTGGTTTTAAGGTAAGCGGAACAGAGGTAGAAGGGATGCTAACAACCTCCTATACCGAGAATAATTTTCTGAACGGCGGTACCTTTGGTCCGGAGGGTGGATTATTCGTAACTGCCATTTTATTAATCGGCTTTGTAATCGTTCATTTGTATTATAAGGACAGAAAGCTTGACTTTCTTAAGATGGACCCGGAACCCATCACCAGCTCTTCAAACCAGCAAATGATCATTGACGCAGAATAAGGAATATTAAAGGGTGCTGCATAGTAATCAGCGGTTTAGTTGATATACTATGCAGCACCCTTGTTCTATCATTTCCTATGGACTCAGAAGCCCAATTTTTATTACTGGGATAAGGTTATGGGCGATGACGTTATAACGGAGCTAATCACTATAATCATCATAATCCTCTTCTTCATATTTCCGCTGACAATCCTTCGACTTGTTCAACCTCGAATTGCGATCCTTCATATCCGTAAGCTCTTCGGAGATCTCTTGGAAATAACCTGCCCTCAGTCCACGGTGATGGAGCTCTTCCATCTCCTTTGACTCCCCTTTTCTCCCCGTAATCCTCATAATAAAATAGAT
>JAEYXC010000340.1 GCA_023428655.1 Bacillota bacterium
GTAATAGGGAGTTGCTTTATAATAACCTGATTAAGTTTGGATATGAATGTGTTAAGCCACAGGGGGCCTTCTATTTGTTTATCAAAGCATTGGAGGAGGACGATAGGGTGTTCTGCGAAGCAGCAAAGAAGTATAATCTCTTGATTGTGCCGGGCTCCGCTTTTGGTTGCCCCGGTTATTGCAGAATAGCATATTGCGTGGATTATGCAATGATCGAGAGAGCACTCCCTGCATTTTTGAAATTGGCTGAGGAATACAGTAAGTAATCCGAAGGAATACCCTATGTATCGCTTTGCACAATAAATGAAAGGAAAAGCTGCAAAGTATATCAACTACTGCAGCAGGGATGCCCTATGAAAGCATGGGAAAAGAATATTCGTACCGTTGTTCCCTACATACCCGGTGAACAGCCGAATTGTAAGGATATGATAAAGCTGAACACCAATGAAAACCCTTATCCGCCGGCACCTGGAGTGAAGCATGCTCTGGAGAACCTGGATACGGATCTTTTAAGATTATATCCGGATCCGACCGTAAGTGTATTGGTTAAGGAATTGGCTCATTATTATCAGCTGAAAGAGGATCAGGTATTTGTAGGTGTAGGCTCGGATGATGTGTTAGCAACGGCCTTCCTGACCTTTTTTAACTCCCCCAAACCGGTATTGTTTCCTGATATCACCTATTCCTTTTATCCGGTTTGGTGTGAGCTTTATCGTATACCCTATGAAAGACTAGCCTTGAATGAGAATTACCGAATTAATATAGAAGATTATTATAAAGAGAATGGTGGTATTGTCCTTGCGAATCCCAATGCACCAACCTCGATCTATGAGGAGCTTTCTGTGATCGAAGACCTCCTTCGTCATAATCAGGAATCCATCGTTATAGTGGATGAAGCTTATATCGATTTCGCCGGAGCCTCAGCAGTGGAGCTGATTCAAGAATATGATAATCTTATTGTGGTTCAAACCTTTTCGAAAGCAAGATCTATGGCAGGGATGCGGATTGGTTATGCCATGGGTAATGCAAGCTTGATAAAGGCCTTGAATGATGTAAAATATTCCATTAACTCCTACACCATGAACCAGACTGCGATCTATGCTGGCGTAGCAGCTTTAAAGGATGTTCCTTATTATAAAGATGGAATACAGAAAATAATAGCAACCAGGGATTGGTCAGAGCAGGAGCTTGCGAAATTAGGCTTTACCTTTCTTGAGTCCGGAGCAAATTTTGTTTTTGCGACTCATGCAAGTATTCCGGCCAAAGACATATTTGAAGCGTTGAGGAGTAACAATATCTTTGTTCGATATTTTAATGTACCAAGAATTGATAATTATCTGCGTATTTCAATCGGAACGAAGGAAGAAATGAAGCACTTATTAACCTTTTTAGAGAAGTTTATTACAGCTAGGATAAATAAATGATATTTAATCGGGAGGTACCAGCAAATGAAAGTATTGATTGCAGAGGATGATTTTGCCAGCAGAAAATTCATGCTTCGTTTTCTATCCAAATACGGAGAATGTGATATTACTGTGGATGGACAAGAAGCAATAGAAGCTTTTACTATGGCCTTGGATGAGAATGAGGGGTATGACCTGGTGTGTTTAGATATCATGATGCCCGGTCTGGATGGTTATCAAGCATTACAAAAAATAAGAGAGATTGAAAAGGAAAAGCTTGTACCCGAGGATAAAGCAGCAAAAATTATTATGACAACGGCACTCAACGAGGGTAAAAATGTTACGAAGGCTTTTGATCTAGGCTGTACGGCATATGCAGGAAAACCGATTGATCAGGAAAAGTTTGAAAATGTATTAAGGAAGTTTGATTTACTATAGAAAGGTATGGAGCGATGAATTATCAGAAGGAACTGGAGAAGATAATTGATAAGCTGATCAAGGAGCAAAAAAGACCAAAGCTCTTAATCCATAGCTGCTGTGCACCTTGTAGCAGTTATGTTTTGGAATATTTGTCAAAATACTTTGCGATTACGATCTTTTTCTACAATCCGAATATCCATCCCGAACAGGAATATACTAGAAGGGTAGAGGAGCAGAAGCAATTGATACAGGCTATGCCTCTGTTCTCCCAGGTACAATTTCTAGAGGGAGATTATCAGCCCCGGCTGTACTATGAGTCTATAAAAGGTCTTGAAGGAGAACCGGAGGGTGGGAACCGTTGCTTTGTATGCTACGAGCTGCGTCTTCGGGAAGCCGCTATCAAGGCCAAGGAAGGTGGATATGATTATTTTACGACCACTTTATCCATTAGCCCTCATAAGAATTCGGAGAAGCTGAATGAGATTGGGGTTAAGCTTGCGACAGAATACGGAGTTTCCTATCTTGTGTCGGATTTTAAGAAAAGGAATGGGTACAAGCGCTCTATCGAATTATCGAAGGAATATAACCTTTATCGTCAGGATTACTGTGGATGTGTTTTTTCCCGGAGGGAAAAGCCTGAGGAAGAATCTAATTGATTATTTGTGATAAGATTTGGTTGTTAACGAAGGAGGTATTATTATGAAATGTCCATCCTGCGGGAGTGAGTCTTGCCATGTGGTTGAAGAGACAGAGACAAAAACAAAGGGGTTTGGTATATTTAAGGGATGCTGTGGTTATGTCTTTTTTGGACCAATCGGATGGTTGTGTGGCCTATGTGGAATGGGAAAGGGACACACCTCCAAAAAAGCTTTCTGGGTCTGCACCCATTGCGGTAATAAGTTTCGAGTTTAGTCCAAGCATGAATTTAATCAGGGTGGAGTTTTGAGAGGTAATCAATCATAATTGATCCTATACCTTGAAGTATGGAAGGAAACAATTAAAAATCAGGAAGGTATTTATGCAAAATTATAATAAATGGATGAGTTTTATGCTTTTTGGGGAAAAGCTTGGATGTCATCAGAAGCCGGAACGAAGCTTTTTTATCAAAGGATATCAGATGCCTGTTTGTGCAAGATGCTCCGGTGTATTTATTGGTTACTTGATTGCGATACCCTTATATTTGAGGCTTAGTATCTCTTGGATTGTAGCCCTGGCCGGTTGTGGTATCATGCTCTTTGACTGGGGCATCCAAGCTATGACGCGTAAGGAGTCAACGAATATCCGCAGGTTGATAACCGGAATCTTTGGTGGCTATGGTATTATGTCCATTCAAATAAAGCTCGCTGCCATAATGCTCAGGTCCATAGGAAGAAGGCTTAATTCCCATTAGAATTAAGCCTTTGTTATTACAATTATCCAATATAATTATAAGGAATGAAGCAATTAAAAATTGAATTCTATGAAGTGTATCTATTTGGTATCAAATCCATCCATAGGTGGAACACCCCATTTACTATCCATTGGATAAGGTGCCTTTTGTGCATCTTCTTTTCCATGGGGCATGGGATGATCCGGTATACAGACCTGTTGCTTTTGCAGAAGCTTGATGCAGAGGTATAATACGGATTTATCGGTGAATTCTTGGAATTCCTCCTCGTTGATAAGGCAACCAATGGGTACACCCTTGTCATCAATATCTGCATCATAGATTGCAGACCATTCAAGCTCGCAGAATATCGGTTCATTAAATATCTCGATATTTGATCGATCCGCTTCTCGGATATCTTTACCCATTCGTTTTTCATCAAAATACCTGGCAACCATTGGAGGAGGATTTGGTATGATATGTGGCTTGTTTCCACAGAAGTCAACCTT
>JAEYXC010000408.1 GCA_023428655.1 Bacillota bacterium
ATGTGAATATTCCGGTTGGAGAGGTCTTTACCTCACCGGTACTGACCGGAACGAATGGAGTTCTCCATGTTCCGAAAATCTATCTCAGAGATCTGGAATACAATGATCTGGAATTAACCTTCCGGGACGGTCTGGTGGTGGAATACTCCTGTACTAATTTTGTGGAAGCGGATAAAAATCGCAGCTTTATTAAAGAGAATTTGCTATACAATAATGACTATCTGCCACTTGGTGAGTTTGCCATCGGAACAAATACAACCGCTTATATGATGGGCAAGAAATTTGATATTGCACCAAAGCTACCCATTTTGATTGCCGAGAAGACCGGTCCTCATTTTGCCATCGGTGATACTTGTTATCATATGAGTGAGGAGACGGCTGTATTCAATCCGGATGGAAAGGAAATTGTAGCAAGAGATAATGAGATTTCTATCCTACGCAAAACAGAACCGTCGAAGGCATACTTTAACTGTCATACGGATATCACCCTTCCTTACGATGAGATAAAGGAAATTGCGGTGGTGAAGAAGGATGGAATCAGATTACCGATTATTCAAAATTCCAGATTTGTCTTAGAGGGAACGACACAATTAAATGAAGCCTTTGATTAGAGCATCGGTTAAAGCATAAATGAAAGCATAAAAATTAAGCATCTAAATAAAGTATTTAAATTGGCATTGGCTAAAAGCATTTGTTTATAGCATTTAAATGAGTATTTAATCTAGCGCTTGATGAAAGCAAAGTAGGAGGGGTATGATGCTGAGTATTAGGAATTTCTCGAAGAGCTATAAAAGTGATAAAAAGGCAGTGGATCATCTGAACCTGGAAGTAAAGGAAGGGGATATCTATGGCTTTATCGGTCACAATGGTGCAGGAAAGACAACTACCATACGTTCCATTGTCGGCGTACTGGATTTTGAAGAGGGTGAGATTACCATTGATGGGATTTCAATTAAGAAGAACCCCGTTGCCTGTAAGAAAATCACAGCATATATACCGGACAATCCGGATCTCTATGAGCATCTGACCGGAATAGGTTATCTGAATTTTATCGCAGATATCTATGAGGTTAGCCGCTTTGACCGTGAGACCTTAATTGAACGCTACAGTGATGCCTTCGAGCTGACTTCGAACCTGGGTGATATCATATCCTCCTATTCCCACGGTATGAAGCAGAAGCTGGCCATTATTGCAGCCTTAATTCATAGACCCAAGCTGTTGGTTCTGGATGAGCCTTTTGTAGGGCTGGATCCAAAGGCTGCACATACCCTAAAGACAATTATGACACAAATGTGCCTTGAGGGCAGTGCGATCTTCTTCTCTACCCATGTTCTAGAGGTAGCAGAGAAGCTTTGTAATAAGATTGCGATTATTAAGGGCGGCAGACTGATTTCCTGTGGAACCACTGAAGAGGTTAAGGGCAACAGTAGCCTTGAGGATGTATTTATGGAGCTTATTGATGAAAAATAACAGTTGATAGGGTTAGCAAGCTAGGAGGGTTAGTGTGAAGAAGGTATTGCGTTTAGTTAGTGTTCAGCTTTGGGTGGTATTAGGGGATATGCTGTCCGTCGGAAATCGTAAAAGAAAGAAGCCGAAGGCATTATATATAGGAATCGCTTTCTTTGTTATTCTTATGAGTGGAATTTCATTTTTATATAGTTTTATGATTGGAAGCGGGCTGATGCTGTTTGATAGTCTTTCCCTTCTTCCTCCGATGATGATATCGGTGGTCTGCATTATACTGCTCATTACAACTGTTTTACAGGTAAAAGGTACGATATTCGGTTTTAAGGATTATGATATGGTAATGGCGTTGCCCATCAGTACCGGCGGAATTGTTGCAAGTCGTCTGATTATCCTATACTCGATTAATTTCGTGTTTTTAGTAATTTTGCTACTGCCAATGCTTCTGGCCTATGGACTTCTGGCTCAGCCAACGGCATTGTTTTATATCTATGGTTTCGTGTCAATGCTATTTGTTCCCCTAGTACCAATCGTGATTGCTTCCTTGATTGGAACCGTCATTGCTTATGTGGCATCGAGGTTTCGCAGGAATAATCTTTTGAATATTGTACTGATTATGGGATTGCTGGCAGCCTTTATGGCTGTGTCTTTTCAAATAGAGGATAGCGGCGAAAAGCTGGTGGAGCTGAGCAGAACATTGACAGCCCAGGTTTATGACCTATATCCCCTTGCAAAGCTCTATACCTTGGCTGTGGTAGAGCAGGATTTTCTGTCCCTTCTTCTTTTTATCGGTGTATCCGTCCTGGCCTTTGCGATCTATACCATCCTGGTGAAGCTGGTATTCAAGAAAATGAATACCGCAATCATGACGGGAAGAGCCAGATCCGATTATAAGCTGGGAAGCCTTAAGACGGCATCTGTCATGAAGGCATTGTATCGTAAGGAGCTAAAACGATATTTTTCCTCAACCCTGTATGTGACCAATACTGCCTTTGGTATCGTTATGTTGACCTTGGCCTCGGTATCCCTGTTTTTTGTTGATCTACAGACACTCCTTGGAGCAGAGCTGCCCGGAAATATCCTTGCAGGTATTGGACCGACCATCATTTCCTTTTGTGTTATGATGTGCTGTACCACCTCGTCCTCCATATCCTTGGAGGGTAAGAATCTGTGGATTATGAAATCCCTTCCGGTAGAGCCGAAGACGATATATCTGGCAAAAATATACACAAATCTCACCGTGCTGTCACCGGCACTTATTGATGCGGTACTGCTTGGCTTGGCACTGAAGGCAGAGCCTCTTGTTATTCTGCTTATGGTATTGATTACTGCCATATGTTCCGTGTTTATATCACTGTTCGGATTGTTGATGAACCTATTGCTACCCAATTTTAACTGGAGCAATGAAACAGTAGTAATCAAACAAGGAGCTGCTCCTATGATAACGATCTTCTCCTCCATCGGTATTGTGGCAATTCAATTTGTGTTTATGCTTCTGATTCCCAATATAACCCTTGCCTATCTAGGGTATTTTCTGGTGATGGCCTTAATCAGTGCGGGCTTATATGCAATCATACTAAGCTATGGTACGAAACGGTTTGCAGATTTTGTGTAAGGGACAGAAGCTTTAGTGCTAGATTGATTTGGATATGATTTAGAATATGTACTTATATATCCTGCCTGGTATATTAGCTTGACTAATATATTACATAAGAAATAATCCGCCAAAATATAACGACAAACGAATATGAATATGCTAAAATGTGAGCATAAAAGCGATGAATATGAACGGTGAAGTTCATGCTATAGAAGTGGCTATGTGGCTTAGTCGAATTGGGAGGTAGGTTTATGGATTATAAGAAGGCAGGAGTAGATATTGAAGCCGGATATAAGGCAGTCGATCTGATGAAGGAACATATCAAGGGAACGATGCGAAGTGAGGTTCTGGGAGGGATCGGAGGCTTTTCCGGCGCCTTTTCACTGGAGGGCTTCAAGAACATGGAGCAACCGACCTTAATCTCCGGTACGGACGGTGTCGGTACGAAGCTCAAGATAGCTTTTTTATTGGACAAGCATGATACCATCGGTATCGACTGCGTTGCGATGTGTGTCAATGATATAGCCTGTGCCGGTGCAGAGCCGCTATTCTTCTTAGATTATATTGCCTGTGGTAAGAATGAGCCGGAGAAGATTGCTACGATTGTGAAGGGTGTTGCAGAAGGCTGTAAGCAAGCCGGAGCAGCATTGATCGGTGGTGAGACGGCGGAGATGCCCGGCTTCTATCCGGTCGAGGAGTATGATCTAGCTGGATTTACAGTGGGAATTATCGATCAAAAGCAAATGATTACCGGCGTTGATGTAAAGCAGGGGGATTTATTAATCGGGATCTCATCCTCAGGACTTCACAGTAACGGATATTCTCTGGTGAGAAAGGTATTCAGCATGAGGAGAGAGACGCTGGATACGTATTATGAAGCTTTGGGTAGTACCTTGGGAGAGACCTTGTTGACCCCAACGAAGATCTATGTTAAAGCACTTCAGAGTCTAAAACAGGGTAGGATTAGGATAAAAGCATGTAGTCATATTACCGGTGGCGGCTTCTATGAAAATATACCAAGGATGCTTCCGGAAGGGATCCATGCTCGGATTAAAAAGGGGAGCTATCCCATTCCTCCGATCTTCCATATGCTATCCAAGGATGGAGATATTGAGGAACAGGTAATGTATAATACCTATAATATGGGCATTGGTATGCTGATTGCGGTGGATCATAATGATGCGAACGAAGCATTAAGATTACTAAGAGGGGCAGGCGAGAAGGCCTTTATTGTCGGTGAGGTGATAAAGGGCACGAGGGGAGTAACCCTATGTTAAAGCTGGCAGTACTGGTGTCCGGAGGAGGAACGAATCTTCAGGCATTAATCGATCAGATCGAGCAGGGTAGGCTCTCTGGGGTTCGAATTGAGGTTGTAATCAGTAATAAGCGGGAGGCTTACGCACTGGAGAGAGCAAGAAGGCATGGAATTTGTGCAGAAGCATTGGTAAAGAAGGATTTCGAAAGTAAGGAAGCCTTTGATGAGGCTTTATTGCATCTGATTGACCGCTATCAGGTGGATCTAGTGGTACTAGCGGGTTGCCTGCTCATTCTTCCGCAGCTTGTGGTGAGCAGTTATCGTGATCGGATTATTAATGTACATCCATCTCTAATTCCCTCCTTCTGCGGAGATGGCTATTATGGGCTGAAGGTCCATGAAGCAGCACTTGCACGCGGTGTGAAGGTAACCGGAGCAACGGTTCATTTTGTTGATGAAGGAACGGATACGGGACCGATTATCTTACAGAAGGCTGTTATGGTAGAAGACAATGATACCCCTGAGCTGTTGCAACGAAGAGTAATGGAACAAGCAGAATGGGAGATATTGCCGGAAGCGGTACGCTTAATTGCGATGAAACAGATTGTGATTGAGAATCATGTAGTGAAACGAAGTACTACTTGAAAAAGCAAAGGTATGGCATCCAGGTGCATGGAGGATTAGGATATGAAGGTATTAGTCATTGGCGGCGGCGGAAGAGAGCATGCGATTGTACAAAAGATTTCGAAAAGCCCTAAGGTTGAGATGGTATTCTGCGCTCCCGGCAACGCGGGAATTGCTGGGCTTGCAGAGTGTGTGGATATAGCGGTTGATGATTTTGTGGGACTTGCTGATTTTGCCGAGAGGGAGAATATCGACCTTACGGTAGTAGGACCGGATGATCCCCTGGTAGGTGGAATTGTAGATGTGTTCGAGGAACGGGGACTTCGGGTATTCGGGCCAAGAGGGAAGGCGGCCCTGATTGAAGGCTCCAAAGCCTTCTCCAAAGATTTGATGAAGAAATACCATATTCCCTCTGCAGCTTATGAGACCTTTGAGGAAGCATCCAGGGCAATCGAATATCTGAAGCAATGCAGGTATCCCATTGTGTTAAAGGCGGATGGACTTGCTCTGGGTAAAGGAGTTCTGATCTGTGACAGCTACGCGGAAGCTGTACAGGGCGTGAAGCAGATTATGGAGGATAAGCAGTTCGGTTCTGCCGGTGATCGATTGGTGGTAGAAGAATTTATGACGGGACGTGAGGTCTCGGTGCTTGCCTTTTGTGATGGTAGCCATATCCTCCCGATGACCAGTGCACAGGATCATAAGAGGGCAAAGGATGGGGATCAGGGCTTAAATACCGGTGGGATGGGAACCTTTTCACCAAGTCCCTTCTATACCGAAGAGATTGATGCGTTCTGCAGAAAGCAGATTTACCAGCCTACCATGGATGCGATGAAGGCGGAAGGCAGGGACTTCGTTGGTATCCTATTTGTCGGGCTTATGCTGACCGAGGATGGTCCTAAGGTACTGGAGTATAACGCGCGCTTTGGAGACCCAGAGACACAGGTGGTGCTCCCGCGAATGAAGAATGATATTGTTGAAATATTTGAGGCATGCATTGATGGCAAGCTAGAAGATATCACTCTTGCTTTTGAGGATAATGCTGCCGTATGTGTGGTGCTTGCCTCCGAGGGTTACCCGGAGCATTATGAGAAGGGGTATCCGATTACCGGCCTTGAGCACTTCAAGGGTAAGGAGGATTACCTTGTGTTTCACGCAGGAACGAAGCAGTCCGATTCGGATATTGTAACGAATGGAGGAAGAGTACTGGGTGTGACAGCTACCGGCAAGGACTTAAAGGAAGCAAGGCGGAAGGCGTATGAAGCGACATCCTGGATCTTCTTTGACAACAAGTACATGAGAAATGATATCGGTAAAGCGATTGAGGAGGCATAGCCATCCTCTATGGTTATAAAACATGACAGCGCTTTCTTGCACCGCCAAAAAAATCAAAAGGGGCTGTTGTAAACGCAAGTTCAAGAAAATGAAAGGACAACATGCATCCCATAATACACTGTTTGACGGACAGATTGTTGATTTTGTATGACAAATTAGCAAACATTTATGTTTGATAATGGCATACAAAACAATAAGATGTCAGTCAACCTGTGTGTGAGGGATTGCTGTTGTCCTTTCATTCTTTTATACCATACGTTTTGCAACAGCCCCTTTTTAATGGGTTAAACTTAGTTCCATAGGAATGCTAGCTACCATTCTTTGTTGTTTTTCTATCTTTTTTCTTACATTTCTGTTACATAATCCTTAAATTTACATATATACTCATAAAATACATGTAATGCCACAGAAGTGCCATACTTCTTTTGTAGAATCAGGAAATAAAAAAGGTAAATATTATGGTTAAGGCTTAAAAAAGTACCATAGTTTAATGCCTTACTTCAACAAGTAAACTGGTTTTTGATTTAAACTGTATTCGAAAGGGGTATTCAATGAAAGAACGTTACTTTAATAGATGGCTAATCATACTACTAATCCTTGCACTGGCGATTCCGCAAGTATACATTGGAGATGTGCGTCGGATATCGGCTGCTTGGACGGCTACCGTTACATCGAATACCTTGAATGTAAGAGAGGAGCCTTCCACCTCCGCAGCCAGAGTACAGTTGAACGGAACGTACGTGTATCTGGTAAAGGATCAGACGGTGAATATTTTAGAAGAGGAGGGTGATTTTTATTATGTAACCCTCAAATTTAACGGAAAGACAGTAAAGGGATATATCCATAAAGATTACGTTACTGTATCAGGAAAACCCAAGCCTACGGCAACACCGACACCCAAGCCTACGAAGGCGCCAACAGCGACAGTAAAGCCAACAGCGACACCGAAGCCGGGAGAGACCGTAACAGTAAAGCAAGAGCTTAAGCTAAAGGCAACGATTACAGCCTCCTCCTTAAATGTACGCAGTGGACCAGGTACCGGGTACTCGAAGGTTGGTGGTTTGATTAAGGGCAATGCCATCACTGTAATCAGTGAATCAATGGTTGATGGTGCGGAGTGGTACGGTATCTCCTTCCAATCCGAGGGAGAGACCAAGACCGGATATGTTCTCAGTACTTATGTCAAGCTGTCCTTAGACAAATCGATAAAAGGTGTGGTGGATGCTAAGAGTATAAAACTAAGAACAAAGGCTAGTTCAAAAGCAGCCTATTTGAAGGATAATAAGGGTAGCATTCTTTCATTGAAAAAGAATAAAGAGGTTACAATTACGAATGAGACTACGGCATCGGGAGTAAAATGGTTAAAGATAACCGTAACCGTTAGTAAGAAAAAGTATACAGGCTTTGTAGAGGCAAGTAAGGTGAAATTCAAGGTGACGGAGGCAAAAGCAACACCAACTCCTACGGTAAAGCCTACACCGACCCCGAAGGCAACACCGACTCCGAAGGTGACACCAGCCCCCTCGACCACTCCTGAGCCCACACAAACGGTGACACCGACACCAACTCCTACACTAAAGCCCTCACCGACGCCGACCAAAGGACCGACACCTACCCCGGATCCTCTGTTGCAACAGGAGTTCTTACAGGTTTCTTATAATCCGACCTTGTCCTCAATCACAAAACCGGTAAACGGCTATGTGTGTAACACGGTGCTGGTGAATTTAATCAGAGATTACAATACGGGTGAATATTTATATGATACCTATAACAATATTTTATTCCTTAGAAATAAAGAAAAGGTTTTAGTCACCGCAGTAGAACGATCCTTTACAGATACCTGGTATCTGGTCTCACTGGATAGCGGAATCTACGGTTATGTAAAATCTGAATATATCTATATATCGGATGCTTCCGGCAGCACGTCGGGAGGAGCGGCACCGACACCGACCCCTATAACCGGTAATGTGGATTTTGAGACTAAGCTGGAACAGCAAGGGTTCCCGGAAAGTTATAAGGCGGGTCTCAGACAATTACATGCAATGTATCCGAATTGGGAGTTCAGAGCATATCACACCGGACTTGATTGGAATACGGTAATTGCTGCGGAAAGCGTTCCAGGTAAGAATGTAATTCCGAACAGCAAGGGTGTGGAATGGAAGTCCTTGGAGAACGGTGCTTACAATTGGAAGACGGATACCTTTATTGTCTTCGACGGATCAACCTGGGTTACAGCTTCAAAGGCAGCCATTGAATATTATATGGATCCCCGTAATTTCCTAACAGCAAACGGTATTTTCCAATTTGAGTTACTAAAATATCAAGAGGCATACCAGAACCTTGCAGGCGTTGAAAATATCCTAAAGGGTACTGCGATGTACAATTCAAATTATACATATGCTGATGACAGCGGAACCTCAAAAACAATATCCTTTGGACAGACCTTTATCGAGGCTGCAAAATATTCCGGTGTCAGTCCTTATCATCTGGCCTCTCGTGTAAAGCAGGAGGTGGTTACCGGCCCTACTACATTAAGTAATAGTGTAACCGGTACCTATAGCGGATATGAAGGCTTATATAATTTCTACAATATTGGAGCTAATGACAGTGCCGGCGGCGGCGCCGTGGCAAATGGTTTAAAATATGCAAGAAACGGTAGTACAAACCCTGTAACCAACCTTCAATATATGATTCCTTGGACCAGTCCTTTCCGCTCTATCGTAGGAGGCTCCTACTTTATCGGAGGAAGCTATATCAATCGAGGGCAGGATACGGTTTACCTTCAGAAATTCAATGTTACACCGATTTCTACCTACTACCACCAGTATATGACCAATGTGGAGGCTCCATATGCTGAAGGAAAGAAGATTGCGGCTGCTTATAGAGAAATGGCGGATTCACCAATTATTTTCTCCATCCCGGTGTATCTGAATATGCCTTCCGTACCATGTCCTCAGCCGACGACTATGTTTAACCCGAATAACCGTATGAAGAGTCTGAAGATCCTTGATGCGAAGGGTAACACACTAGCAGTCACTCCAACCTTTAATCAGACGGAATACACTTACTACCTCATTGTTGGTAATGATGTGGATCTGGTACAGATCAGTGCGACACCGGTAAGTAAGAAGGCAACCATCAGCGGTGGAGGAACGATACCACTTAGTGTAGGTGCCAATACCGTTGTAATATCCGTAATTGCTGAAAATGGAAGTATTGCTAATTATACAATCAATATCGTAAGGGAATAATAGGCTTTGCAATGGTAGAATATCGTGGCAACAGACTTTGAATTAC
>JAEYXC010000422.1 GCA_023428655.1 Bacillota bacterium
GTATCGCCCACTCCAACCCTGATGTCTACTCCCACACCATTGCCTACTCCAACCCCATTACCCACTCCCATACCATTACCTACTCCCACACCATTGCTTACTCCAACCCCAGCCGTATTAGAGCATACTAATTCGGATAATATGAGTACCTCAGATAACAGGGAACAAGAGCCAAAAAATCGTTTGATTGCCATTGATGCCGGCCATCAGAGTAAGGGCAATAACGAGAAGGAACCCATTGGCCCCGGCTCAACTACCACCAAACCCAAAGTCAGCTCGGGTACCAGTGGTGTTGCTACAAAGGTGCCGGAATATAAGCTAACACTGACAATTGCACTAAAGGTCAAGGAAGAGCTCCTAAACCGTGGATACGATGTATATATGATAAGAGAAACCCATGATGTCAATCTAAGCAATCGAGAAAGAGCCGAGATGGCGAATGAAAGCGGAGCCGATCTCTTCCTAAGAATCCATGCGGATGGCTCTGAGAATTCCGATGTCAGTGGGACAAGCACACTATATCCCTCCAAGGACAATCCCTTTGTCTCTTACCTATACAAGGAAAGCTATCAGTTATCGAAGTCCATTGTTGATGCAATGTGTGAACGAACGGGAGCCAGAAACCGGGGAGCCATTGCCAGAGATGATATGAGTGGTATTAATTGGTGTACCATACCGGTCAGTATCATAGAGATGGGTTATATGTCTAATAAGGAGGAAGATAAACGGATGCAGACGGAGGAATACCAGGATAAAATGGTGCAGGGCATCTGTGATGGAATTGACAACTATTATAAGGAATGAAGGAAAGACACCTCTAGCATTTTTTGATAAAGATATGATACCTGACCACTTGACTGGTATCATATCATAAGCTTAAGGTGTCTTTCTCTATTGTTGCTGATTAATGAAGAGCCCTTTTTAATCTTGCTACTCCTTCTTCAATCTGTGTTTGGTTAAGAGCTCCGTATCCAAGTACAAGTCTATTCCTATGATAGCCCTTCACTACGGCATATTCTTCGACTGAATCTGCCTCTATACCCCCCCTCTTCATTGAGGCGAAATCCTCTTCGGTCAACTCTCGATGAAAGGTGACCAACAGATGTAATCCTGCATATTCAGCTGATATGTTAATCTTATTACCAAATTCTTTGGTTAAGCATTGTATCAGATACTTTCTCTTATTCTCATAAACCTTACGCATCCTATAGATATGCCTATCCAACTGACGCTCCTCCAGAAACCTGGCCATGGCAAGCTGATCAATGGTATTAACCCAGAGGTTTGATTCTCGAAGCTGATCCGCAATCAATTCAATGAGATGTATGGGTATTATCATATAACCGAGTCGTAAGGAGGGGGTAAATATCTTACTAAAGCTGCCTTGATAGATTACTCTTTCTTGATCCAGATTCCGCAGTGCTTGCAACGCTTCTCCTTTGTATCGAAATTCACTGTCATAATCATCCTCCAGCACATAAGCCTTCTGTTCACTGGCATATTGTAGCAATGCAATCCTTCTGGATACCGGAAGAACACCTCCAAGAGGATATTGATGTGATGGTACGACATAGATCAGTCCGACATCATTGTACTCTCTTAGGCTATTGATATCCATGCCTTGTGCATCCACCTTCACAGGGCATAAATCAAAATAATGATCAGAAAATATGTTTTTTACAAAATGAATACAGGGATCCTCTATCGCAATTCGCTTTCTGCTATCTTTGAACAGCTTTGCCAGGATTTCCATCCCACCTGAGGTACCGGAGACAATAATAATCTGATTCTCCTCACATCGAATTCCCTTCATGCGGTACACATAATCTCTGATTGCCTGCTTCAGTCTTGGATGTCCACTGAAATAACCATAAGAAAAGCTAGCCTCATCCGCATCCAAACAAGCTTCCCTCAGTAGCTTTGCCCATCCTGCTTTCGGAAAGGAATGCATCTCCGGGTTACCGGCATCAAAGGATATGGTATTCTGTATATAAGTGTGCTCCACTCTTGGTACATAGTTGATGCGTATGGGGATTGGAAGCTTTCCAATCTTTGCAACATAGGTCCCGGAGCCTTCCCTTGCATTAAGATAGCCTTCTGCCTGAAGCTGCTCATAGACCTGTATTACTGTATTCCTGGCTATCTGCAGATCCTTTGCTAATATTCTGGTGGGAGGGAGTCTATATCCGGCCTCCAGTCTTCCGGATAGGATTGCCTCACGGATCTGATTTTCCAATTGCTTTGCATTGGATAAATCCGATTGATGGTTAATCTCAAAGCCAAACATATACTTCCCTCCATAATTGGTTCCTAATAATTTTATCGTTATTGGTACTTTTAAGTATCAATTATAATTATATAATAAAAGTATAGGGCTGGCAATTGTTGGTATCCGTATTCCACAAAAAAGATAGGATGAAATATTGATACCATAGATCTGCCTAGGATCCGAACGATGTCTACGCGGTAATCTTTGTTGATGAGTTACAGGTGATCTCTATGAAAAGCTACCTGAATGATGATTTTATCGAACAAGGCCTACAAAACAGTTGGATATTCGGTTCCTTCGCAAATAAATAATTAGGAGGGTGAAATATGGATTACCGTAACTTTGAAAAATTAGGAATAAGCACTTCCTTGCTTGGCTTTGGGTGTATGCGCTTTCCACTTGATCAGGAGGGCAATATCGACGAGGAACGTTCAAAGGAAATGCTCGATACTGCATACCGAGCCGGCGTAAATTATTATGATACCGCTTATGTATATCACGGGGGAAAAAGCGAAGAATTTACTGGCAAGATTCTTGATCAATATGACCGCAGCTCCTACTACCTGGCAACGAAATTACCGATCTGGGATGTTCATTCCGTGGAGGATGCAAAACGTATCTTTGAAGAACAGTTAACACGGTTAAATAAGAGCTATATCGACTTCTATCTACTTCACTCC
Source organism: Bacillota bacterium (assembly GCA_023428655.1). GTDB lineage: Bacteria > Bacillota > Clostridia > Lachnospirales > Lachnospiraceae > Mobilitalea. The sequence continues at coordinate 2,950 of JAEYXC010000422.1, forward strand.
TTTAACCGGGAAAGCTTTGACCGAATGGTAAAGTTGGGTATTCTGGATTTCATGGAGCAATTAAAAGAGGAGGGAAGGATCCGCTATCTGGGCTTTTCCTTTCATGATGAGTACAGTGCCTTTGAGTATATTATAGCCTACCGTGATTGGGATTTCTGCCAGATTCAATTAAATTATATGGATACCGAACTTCAGGCCGGTATCAAGGGCTATCAGCTGGCAACCAATCTGGGAGTTCCGATCATTGTGATGGAACCGGTTAAGGGAGGCTCCATCTCGAAGCTTCCTATGGAAGCCGTACCTGTCTTTGATGCAATTCATCCAGGTAAGACCCCTGCCTCCTGGGCAATCCGGTGGGTGGCCTCTCTTCCCAATGTGAAGGTGATTTTAAGCGGTATGTCCGATATGGAGCAGGTGAAGGATAATCTGGACACCCTGAGTACATTCAAACCACTACAGGACAAAGAATATCAAGCTATTAATACAGTCGCACAAATCCTTCGAAACCGGGTTAAGAACGGTTGTACCGGCTGCTCCTATTGTATGCCGTGTCCGGCAGGTGTAGATATCCCAAGAAGCTTTCAGCTTTGGAATGATTACGGACGATACGAGAATCGAGGCGAGATGAAATGGCAATGGACCTGTAACTTTGATGAAGATAAGAAAGCGAAGAATTGTATTGAATGTGGCCTATGTGAAGAAGCCTGCCCTCAGAAGCTACACATACGAAAAGACTTACAAGCCTTACAGATTGAATTCGATGAAATTGCAAAAGTAAATTAAGTGAAACGAAGCATTATGCATATTGTAATTGGAACAATCAGTTCTGTCAAATGAGTTAACGTCCTCAGATAGATCTAAGCTTCAACAGAAAGGAGCAATGTTATGAAACAAGTAAATTTTACAGCTACCGGTGAGAAAGTAAGTGAACTCTGCCTCGGAGCAATGTTGATGGGAACCTCCCTTAATAAAGCAAATACATTTGAGATTCTGGATCATTTTGTTAGTGAAGGCGGGAATTTTATTGATACAGCCAATTGCTATACTTGGTGGATGGGGAATGGAGAATATATCGGCGGAGAAAGCGAGACCTATCTGGGCCTCTGGATGAAGGAACGCAGAAACCGTAACCAGATCTTCCTTGCCACTAAGGTAGGAGGAGGACTGAAGGATCCGACAAGTATCCGTGACGCCAACGGCAACATAGAATGGGACCGAGTCCGCGGGGAATATGAAGGCTTATCAAAGGCTGTGATTAAAAAAGAGGTAGAGAACAGTCTACGAAGGTTGAAAACTGACTATATCGATCTATACTATACCCATGTATATGACCCCCATACCCCTGCTCTAGAGACTATGGACGCTTTGAATGAGTTGATTAAGGAGGGAAAGATCCGCTTCCTTGGTGCCAGCAATCTGACCACAGAGCAGCTAAAGTATGCTAATAGTCAGGCTGTTCAACATGGTCTCACTCCATATACTGCATTACAGCAGGAATATTCCTACCTTCATCCAAAGGAGGGAGTCGACACCGGCATTACCTCTCATGGTAATAAGCATATGTTTGACTATGTAGCGGAGAACTCCATGGCCTTCCTAGCCTACTCCCCATTATTAAAGGGTATCTACACCAATAAGGAGAAAAGATATCAATACTATAATTGGCATCTTTACGACAATCAGGAGAACATTAAAAAACTTGCCCTTGTGGAAGAACTGGCAAGTAAGCTGGGCATCACCGGAAATCAATTGGTATTAGCCTGGATGCTGAGACAAAGCCCACAGATCATCCCAATCCTTGGCTTCAGCCGTCCGGAGCATTACCTTGAGGATATGAAAGCAGTATCCATTGATCTCCCCGAGGAAATTCTGGAGCTAATGAACCAATAATTCCTCATATCAAACCTTTTGTTACGTGTATCTGCTAGGCGCCTAATGAAGGGGCTAATGCAAAAATATCATACCTTTGCATTAGCCCCTCCTTTTATCCTTGTGTGCCGGTAGTATCACTCCCCATATACGGTGAACCTATGATCTAGTTAATCCCTTTTCCTCTTTTTGGCTTAAGCTTTCCAGAATTAGAAATTAGGACTCTTGATCCGATGGTAAGCACGATATTAATGATCAAAAAAAGTAATAAAAACGTACGAGAGACATTATATTCCTTACGAAAGAACAACAAGGTTATAAGAAATACAAATCCGACAACATTGGATATTACACCTCTAAGAACCAAATACCATCTATGTCTCTCCGGCTCTACACTATATAATCGAAAAAAGAAATAGATGGATATATAAATCGGTACCAAATATACCAGAAGCGAAATATATCTCTCCAATGGATAGAATCTCCCTAACTCGTTATGAAAGAGTGGGGTATAAAACCTTAAATAGTATGCTGTTAAATATGCAAGGAGGATCATAACTGCATCGAAAAGGAAGTGGAACACCTTTAATCTCTTCATTACATCGTTCATATCTTAGCACCTCTTTTCTGAATCGAATCCATCACAAGGATCTTCTATTTACTGGTATACCAGAATATCCCAATCCCGTCAACCTCCTTGGTCGTAAATCTTTTACAGGCACAAGTAACGCAGGTCGCCTTGCAGCTATAACAAAGGCTGAATGACTTCTCCTTTAGGTATTACCGGGATGTCGGAGAGGTATCTGCTTTCTAAGCATGTAAAAAGGGTGTCGTACTTTTGTACGACACCCTCAAAGGTTAGTTCAATATTCAGATCCGGAGTGGTACTTACATCATACCCATTCCGCCGGCACCTGCAGGCATTGCAGGCTCATTGCTCTTAATGTTAGCAACCACGGACTCTGTTGTTAATAAGGTGGATGCAACGCTGGTAGCGTTCTGAAGAGCACTTCTTGTAACCTTAGTAGGATCAAGAATACCTGCTTCAACCATATCCACATAGGACTCAGCTAATACATCAAAGCCAACTCCAGTCTTATTTTCTTTTACCTTGCTGATTACTACGGCACCTTCCATACCAGCATTGTATACGATGCTGTATAAAGGAGCTTCCAGAGCCTTCAGAATGATGTTCGCTCCGGTCTTCTCATCGCCGGTTAAGGTCTCTGCAAATTTAGCAACATCCTTGGA
>JAEYXC010000426.1 GCA_023428655.1 Bacillota bacterium
ATATCGGGCAAGATGTATTACATCTATCATTTGCTGAAATGGATTTTAATCAGGTGTTTGATGGAATATGGGCATGTGCGTCCTTGTTACATGTACCTAGCGAGGAGATAGATACAATCCTGGCAAAAGTAATAAACAGTTTAAAGATAAATGGTGTTCTTTTCCTTTCATTCCGTTACGGTGAGTATGAAGGGATTCGAGATGGCCGATATTTTACGGACTATCGTACAAAGAGCTTAAAGGAATTGATCAATCGATTTAAAAATCTTGAAATAATTGAAATAGAGAAATGTAAAGACAGCCAAGAGGATAAGGATACGGAATGGATCTATGCGTTAGTCCGTAGAATTGAATTGGATTAATATAAGGCGTTAAAAAGGACTATGATGATATGAATGAAAGCCTGCTAAGCAGGCTTTCATTCATATCATCATAGTATATATTCATGTCAGATTAAATCTTCAAATCGATATTCATGCCAATATTGGGATTAACGGATTGCTCCATCAACTTAACAAGACCTTCTCCGGTTTGCTCAAAGCTATCAAGGCTTTTCGCTAGGACAGCGGTTCCTATTACTAAATTGCTGCCTGACATAGTGTTAGGACTTGGGGTTATAGAGGAGATTGTCATCTGGTGCTCCTTTCTTATGACCTTCCACGTATAAACGATGGATAATAAGTAATAATGTTACTGATTAATGAGTATTCTTTGTGATATATATTACCTTAATATTATAGCATAGATTTTTCACAAGTCAAAGGATGAAATAGATAAGTATAATATAGCTATATATGTATAGTTCGTATCAGAAAACAAATCAATATCTAAGGAGGAACATAATATGGTTTATGATGTAATTATAATCGGCTCCGGCCCTGCAGGACTTGCTGCGGCAATCTATGCAAAAAGAGCTGAACTGAATGTAATCGTGATTGAGAAGGCAGGGCTAAGCGGAGGTCAGATTATTAATACCTATGAGGTGGATAATTACCCCGGAACCCCTGGAATAAGTGGTTTTGAATTAAGCACCAAATTCAGAGAACATGCTGATAAGCTGGAGACGAAGTTTGTGAATGGTGAAGTGACGGATTTTGGTCTTGAAGGTGATATCAAGGTTGTGACAATGGATGACAATACACAATACAGGGCTAAAACGGTAGTAATTGCTACAGGTGGTGCACCGCGTCACCTTGATGTAGAAGGTGAAGAGAAGCTATCCGGTATGGGTGTATCCTATTGCGCTACCTGTGACGGTGCTTTCTTCAAAAATAAGACAGTCGCAGTGGTAGGAGGCGGCGACGTTGCTGTGGAGGATGCGATCTTTTTAGCAAGGATTTGTAAGCAGGTATATGTGATTCATAGAAGGGATCAATTCCGTGCTTCCAAGAGCATCGCTTCAAGATTGCTTGCCTTAGAGAATGTTACAATTCTATGGGACAGTGTGGTTGAGAAGATTAACGGAGAGGATAATGTGGAGAGCATAGAGGTTAAAAATCTGAAATCCAATGAGAAAACCAGCTATGATGTTGCAGGAGTATTCATTGCAGTAGGTTACCTTCCTAATTCAGATGTTTATAAAAAGGTGGTAGCAGCGGATGAGAGCGGATATATCATTGCCGGTGAAAATTGTATGACGAATATTCCGGGAATCCTTGTTGCAGGAGATGTTCGTACAAAAGAGCTACGCCAGATTATCACAGCAGCATCGGATGGAGCGAATGCCATTACAGCAGTAGAAAAGTATTTGAATAATTTGGAATAGACAAAATATTCCATAACATCTAGAAATTAAATGAAATTCAGCATTTTATGAAAATAATATGTCATAATAATTTGTTTATTATTGACACAATGTGGCACATTTGTTATAATTATCTCGAACGTATTTAATAATTTTGTAATATTTACTTTGCGAAATTATGAACCGGACAATAACTTGGTAAATCATGAATAAGACTTGATTTACCCGACATCCAGAGTCTTTTGTTACGTGGGAGGTAATTGAGAATGAGAAGAGCAAGGGCTATGAAGACAGCTATGTTTATTGCTTCAGCCGCATTATATATTTCAATTCCAGCGACATCGGCGAAGGCGGATACCATTCCTACTGAGCAGGGTGTGGCTGGTTTTGCTTATTTATTAGACAATTATTATTCATCGGCTGAAACGGATACAATAACTGCCGACAAGACCTTAATCAATATTCTGAAGACAGAGATTATATCACCCTATGCTAATCTGGGTGTTTCGGTAGCGGACAATTATGTGAATATCAGAAGTGAACCTTCTACAGAGAGTGAAGTCGTAGGTAAATTATATCGTGGCTGTGCTGCGGATATATTAGAATATTTAGAGGGCGATTGGGTAAAGATCCAATCCGGTGATGTAAAGGGCTATATTGCGTCGAACTATCTTGCGATTGGTCGTGATGCGGAGGCCATGGTGGATGAATATGCAACACAGTATGCAACGGTGAATACGCAGACATTGCGAGTGCGTAATGATATGAGTGTTGAATCCGGCATATTAACCTTGATTCCTAAGGGTGAGACCTATCCGGTACTGAAGGATCATGGCGAATGGGTTGAGATTGTATTAGGTGCGGACGAAGAAACCGGCGGTGATTTTACCGGCTTTGTCTCTAAAGAATATGTTGAAATGACCGTTGAGTTTAAATTTGCGATTTCAGTTGAGGAAGAGCAACGGATTCTGCGTGAACAACAAGAAGCGGAACGTGCCGAAGCAGAGCGAAAAGCTAAGCTTGCTCAGGAAGAGGCCGAGCGTAAGGAGGCTGCAAGAAAAGCTGCAGAAGCGAAAAAGAACTCAAATAATACGGATAACAAGAAAAATGAAACACCGGTTAATACCGGGTCAAACTCTAACCTCCGTAATGAAATTGTTACATATGCACAGAAGTTTGTGGGCAACCGATACGTATGGGGTGGACAGAGCTTAACGAAGGGTGCGGATTGTTCCGGTTTCGTACGAGCAGTCTATGCGGATTTTGGTTATTCCTTACCAAGAGTGTCACGGGATCAGGCTTCTTCAGCGGGTAAGAGAGTGAGTGAATCGGACATGCTTCCCGGAGACTTAGTATTTTATGCGAATAGCAGAGGTACGGTGAATCACGTTGCTATGTACATTGGTAACGGAAAGATTGTACATGCTGCTAATTCAAGACAGGGAATTATTCGATCAAATGTAAAGTATCGCGATATCTATTGTGTGAGAAGAATTATAAATTAGACCATCACAGACAGGATCCTTATTGATAAGGGTCCTGTCTTTTGCTTAATCAGAACTTTTTACTCATGGGATTGCTATTGGAAAACGCTGATAAATATGCTAGAATTATCCTATCATTATGATAGAGGGGAACGGCAATAAACGGAAACATATAAGGAGGGAGGGGCTATATGCCTGATAACGAAGTAAGGGACAGGAGAAGATATAAGAGACTTCCGATTGAGCTTCACTTGGAGATTGATGAGGTTTTTAAGCAGGATCATATTGTAATCAAAGATCTAAATGCGTCGGTGTCGGTATTTGATATATCCAGGAGTGGAATTGGATTTATCAGCGAGGCTATTTTGCCTTTTGGGTACTATTTTCGTGGACGGATTAATCTGGGGGACGGGGATTTCTTTTATGTTGTGCTCCAGATTATTAGAACCCATGTGACAGAAAATAGCTATAAGGTATATGGGGCTGAGTTTGTAGGTCTAGCACCTTTTCTTGCGGATAAAGTTGATAAGTATGAGAAAAGAATAAATAAAGGTGAAATAAAGTGTGAGGATCATCCGGCGAGCAATCCGTAATTGATCCGGAAGAAAAGGGAGGTGCAGGTTATAAAGCACCTCCCTTTTCTGTTCTGGTCAAATAATTAGAGAGAATGGGGAAAGGAATGGATATATTATTGGCTCGAAGGGAAGAAAAAGGGGATATTTAGTAGGTGACAATTGTTCGGAACTATATCTTGTGTTTTCTTTGCATGTGCAAAATGCATAGTATCGAATTGCTTCCGAATACTGGTAAATGTACGAGTATAATCATCGATACGAATGAATAATCTTTAAATTGAGCAAATTTACGCTACGTTTTGCGCTATGAAGAACGACAAAAAATTATCATAAATTCCTATTGACAAACATAGTTGTGTACATTATGCACAAAAGATAGTTAGCAATTGGTAAAATATGGGTATATTCCGGTTTAAATACACAAATTATCAAAAAGTTATCCACAGCCCAAAAGCCTTATTTTTGAATAAAAGAAAGTTATACACCAATTTATCCACATTATCCACATTGAGAAACTACTCTTGTCTAATATAAAAAATGATGTCAATATCGAAAGTGCGTTTTGTAACTAATGATAAATCGTGATTTTAGGTGGGTAAACTTGAATTTTTGTACTTGACAATATAGTTGTCGGACAATATAGAAGTATTTGTTTTAAAATTCTATGCTATAGACTTAATAGTAAGGATTATATGAAAATTTATGAATATTACACTCATTCATAAGATTAATTTAAGAAGTGCTAATAGTATTTCTCGGACGGGTAATAATATTTTTAGTGGCTTGTCACAAGATATGCCATATGGTATAATAAGGGTAGCATAGAAGGATTAATGCTAACAAGAAAGTAAAAAGGAGTTGGGCATTATGCGCTATATTATCAGCGGTAAGAACATTGATGTAACTGAGGGCTTGAAAACGGCTGTATATGAAAAGATTGGTAAACTTGAGAGATACTTTACTCCTGACACTGAAATTCATGTAACACTCAGCGTAGAAAAAGAAAGACAGAAAATAGAAGTGACAATACCTGTTAAGGGAAATATTATAAGAGCAGAGCAAGTAAGTAATGATATGTATGTATCCATCGACCTGGTTGAGGAAATCATTGAACGCCAGTTAA
>JAEYXC010000442.1 GCA_023428655.1 Bacillota bacterium
AAAAAGCTTGAAAATGTTGCTTATGATGTGAGAGGTCCTGTTGTAAATGAAGCGGACCGAATGATTGAACAGGGAATCAAGATCATGAAGCTGAATATCGGTAATCCGGCGCCCTTTGGTTTTGAGGCACCCAATGAAGTGGTAAAGGATATGATGGCGAATCTTGGTCAATCCGAGGGATATTCCGATTCGAAAGGTATCTTCTCCGCCAGAAAGGCAATCATGCAGTATTGCCAGCTCAAGGACATACCCAATGTGGGAATGAATGATATTTACACCGGTAATGGGGTTAGTGAGATGATTTCCATGTCCATGCAGGGACTCCTGGATAACGGAGATGAGATATTGATTCCGTCCCCCGATTATCCCCTTTGGACAGCAGCAGCTACCCTCGCCGGAGGCACAGTGGTCCATTATGTATGCGATGAACAAGCAGATTGGAACCCGGATATCGAAGATATCAGAAAGAAGGTTACGGAGAGAACGAAGGGAATCGTAATCATTAACCCCAATAATCCCACGGGAACGCTCTATCCGAAGGAGATTCTCGAGCAGATTGTTGATATCGCAAGGGAGCATGAGCTGATTATCTTTGCCGATGAGATTTATGACAGATTGGTTATGGATGATAGGGAGCATGTTTCCATCGCATCCTTGGCACCGGATCTCTTTACGGTAACCTTCAACGGATTATCCAAGTCACACCGGATTGCAGGCTATCGTGTCGGCTGGATGTGTCTCTGCGGTGACAAGTCGAAGGCCCAAGGCTATATTGAGGGACTGAACATGTTATCCTCCATGCGACTTTGCTCCAATGTTCCTGCTCAGCAGATTATACAGACGGCTTTAGGAGGGTATCAGAGCTCGGATGAGCTGCTGCTTCCCGGCGGTCGTATCTATGAGCAGCGTGAGTATATTACAGAGAGACTCCAGAGCATCCCCGGAATTACCGTTGTGAAGCCCAAGGCTGCCTTCTATACTTTCCCGAAGATCGATACGAAGCGATATAAGATATTTGATGATGAAAAATTTGTCCTTGATTTCCTCAGAGAACAGCATGTGCTTATGGTGCATGGAGGTGGCTTCAACTGGAAGGATCCGGATCATTTTCGGATTGTATATTTACCTAGAGTGGAGGAGCTTAAGGTGGCTATGGATAAATTTGAAATGTTCCTAAGCGGATATAAGGGTCAGGCCTGAAATTCCTCTGGATATGCGGAATAATCTAAGCTATAATAGGACGGGTAAATGAAGTAAAGGATAAGCGAGGATTAGGAATGAGAAGAATTGGTAGCTTGAGGGACATCTCGGACGGAAGGCTTTATGATTGGATGGATACGGTGGAGGTTGGCTGTGACGGTTGTCAGGGTAAGCCAGTCTGCTGCCGTGGAATGGGCCAATCAATCATACTGGATCCCTATGACATATATCGTATTACCACGAAGCTGGACATTACCTTTGATCAGCTGCTTGCTCATATGGTAGAATTGAATGTTGTGGATGGAATTATACTTCCTAATCTCAGAATGGCTGGCGAGAATGAGAACTGTGTATTCTTAGATCAGCAGGGCCGGTGCAGTATTCATTCCCATCGACCAGGAATCTGCAGAATATTTCCTCTTGGCAGATATTATGAGGAGCATGACTTTCGATATATCCTACAGGTTAATGAATGTCCCTGCAAAACGACCGAGTCGATCAAGGCGGGAAAATGGATTGACACACCAAACCTAGCTCGAAATAAGCAATTTCTCATCGACTGGCACTACTTCCTAAATGAGGTAGAGGGTTTAATCCGGAATGCAAAGGATGATAATGACATAAAGAATATGAATTTGTATCTGCTGAACCAGTTTTATGGGAAGAAATATGAGGTTACGGATTTTTATCCGCAGTTTTATGACCGTTTTGGGGAGGCAAAGAGAGTACTGCTGCCGGAGCAGTAAGAAATCATGGTTTGGTATTATATCAAGGAAATGTATCCTAGAGTACTTAAGGAAGAAGTGAATGTTCAAACCTTATGCAGATGAAAAAAGAACCGCTGTCGGAAGAAATACTCCAAGCGGTTCTTTTGTTGTCATTTTGCAATAATCGATTAAGGACTAATTAAGTCAGAGAAGCACCGCCGTTCATACCTTATATGGCTCTCCTGGCGAGCAGCTTCTGTGACACTTGTATATTGAAGAAATGAATGACGGGACCTAACCCGAAGGCGCAAAGGAAGGTACCAAGTCCGATTAATCCTCCTGAGAGCAGCGCGATCGTCGCACAGGTCGCATCGCAAATCATACGGCACCAGAAATAAGGGAGCTTCGGTATACGTTCCTCCATTACCATTGCTACACAGTCATAAGGTGCAATCCCTGCATCCGATGTCTGATAAAGGGATACCCCAAGACCCGTGATTATGACACCGAGGACGGCAAAGGGTAATTGTTCCAGGAAGGACTGCGGGGGTGTGATGATTTGATTGGACAGTGCGATGAAAAATTCAGCCACATATCCGACTAGGAACCAATTGGCAAAGGTTCCGAGGCTGATATACTTTCTTCCCCACAGGATCTCAATGATAAAAATAAACGTGTTAAGGAGAACTAAAAAGGATGAGTAGGGTAGATGCAGTAATGCGGATACGGACATAGCCATAGCGGAAAAGGGATCATTTCCCATACCCGAGGTCTTGAAGATACAGACACCGAGGCCAAGCAGGATATTGCCGACAATCATCCCGGTCATCCTACGCGTACCGATGTTAAAATACTTGGACATTGTTTGACTCCATTATGTAATTGGTGAATTGGCAACATACCAGTTATACATCAGAAGTCAGGCGAATGTCAATGAAATTTTAGGTCCATCCTCCATCCAGACCGATGATCTGTCCGGTAAGGTATTCATTTTTATAGGCAAGATGATACACCAGATCAGCGACCTCCTCCGCACGGCCCAATCGGTTCGCGGGGATCTCTTCGATCAGGCTCATGAGCTCGGCATCCTCAAGAAAGTGATTCATCTCCGTATCAATAGCACCGCATGCGACGGCATTGACCTGGATATTACTTGGAGCAAGCTCCTTGGCCAGAGCCTTGGTAAAGGCATTCATACCACCTTTCGAAGCGGAGTAAGCAACCTCACAGGAGGCGCCTATATTTCCCCAGACTGAGGAGATATTGATAATCTTCCCGCGTTGCTTTTGTACCATATCAGGAACAGCAAGGGAGCAGCAGTTATAGACTGAGGTTAGATTCGTCTGAAGAACCTTGTTCCAGTCTTCCGGAGTCATATCGGTCAATAGTCCGACATAGGAGATGCCGGCATTGTTGACCAGGACATCAATGCTGCCATAGAGCTTCTTAATCTGATGAAACAAATCCTTGGCAGCAGAATAGTCCCCCATATCTCCCAGAAATGCATGACAGGACACCTGATAGCCTTCGATTTCATTTTTTGTCTTTAGTAGGGCTTCCTCATTATGTGCGCAATTAATAATGACATCAAAGCCCTTTTTAGCAAATTTTACAGCGATTGCTTTCCCAATTCCGCGGGAGGAGCCGGTTACTAATACTTTCTTTTTGTTCATAAAAAGCCTCCATTCTATTGAACGAAACTTTGGTTTTAACCTGTTATTCAATGGTATAATACCCTGAGTTTATCTATTGTGTTAGTTATATTATTTACAGTAGTATTTCTATCCATAGTATACCACATCAAAGCATCAGAAGAAAGATACGTTGATAATCAACCCTGAATATGGTAAAATAATCGGTATTGAGAGGTGAAGAGCTTGGACAAAGGAGCGAGCAGGAAAAGGCTGCCCAGAAAAAAAAGAACGCAATCTGCAAAGAGGATGTTTATCAGAGGATTTTTACAATCCTTTTTTATTGTAGCGATTTTACTATCGGCGGGGATCCTCGGATATCAGACTACCATGAGACTGTGGTGGATCGCCCCACAAGTGGTACCGATGCGTGAAGAGACTGCACCGACTCCGATACCGATTACGGTTGCCAGTATTGATGAGGTGAGTAAAAATCTAATCTTTTCTTATAACCCGGATACCCATATTATTAACAGGTTGATTCTTGAGGTGTTTCATTGTGAGAGAAAGCAGCTGACTTACATAACCATTCCTCTGAGTACTCAGTTCACTATGTCGGATATCTTATATAAGAGGCTGATTGCGGTTCAGCCCTCAATTCCACAGGTCTTTCGATTATCCACTATGACAAGATATCTTAGCTCGGAGCAGGTGTTTGATTATGGGGTACTTTTGCTTGAGGATATGCTTAACATAGATATCAGCTATTATACGGTACTCCCAATCGACTTGTTTCAAGCTGTTTTTGAGGAGCAGAGTATTACGGATGGAATTACCGCCGTAAATATCCTGGATGGAATTGCGGACCCTTTTGCCGGGGAACAGCAAGGGAACAATGAGGATGAAATTATGCAGGAGCAACAGCCGGTTGTTGCTGAAGTATTTACAAGGACATATATGGAAGAGCTGGAGGGGATCCGCAGTGTGGAGGAGCTTAGTACCTATATCGAGAACCTATATGATGATTTGATATCGAACCTAGCCATCCGGGAGAAAATGAATTATCTTGAGAGCTATTCGAAAACCTCCTGGGAGGATATTCACTTTACCCGGATTGCAGGCTATGATCGCAATAACGGTTTTGCTATGGATGAGAGCCGGGTGCTGCAGCAGCTGCAGAGCCTTGGTGTTTATTAAAGAAGGATGTATAAAATTAAGGGATGTGAGTACCATAAATTGTAATTATAGGTAACAAAGAGAACATCCGCTTTGTCAGCAAAGGAGAGAAAATGGATCTAAAACAAATAAATAACAGGAATATTTTCGCACTACGTAAATATATGACTATTTTTGTGGGGTCCTTCCTCATGGCCGTTGGTGTGAATTTGGTTTATGAACCAATGGAGCTGGTTACAGGAGGTGTGTCCGGTCTTGCTATTGTAGTAAAATACATTACCGGAGGCATTGTAGAGGGAGGTATTCCGATTTGGCTATTCAATTTTGCTTGTAATATTCCTCTATTTCTGCTTTCCATCAAAGCGAAGGGGGTTAAGTTTTTGTTGTCCTCTTTATTTGGTATGCTGGCTTTTTCCCTTTCTCTATTGGTCATTCCCGTTGTAGATCTTGGGCTTGATGATTATCTTTTGGCCTCGATTCTGGGTGGTGCCATTAGTGGAGTGGGGATTGGATTGGTCTTTTCGGTTCAAGCCTCCACAGGTGGTACGGATTTATTAGCGACACTCCTGCATTTTAAAAATAAGCATATTACTGTTCCTCAGATATTAATCATTATCGACGGAGCAATTATTCTGATTGGTGCAGTTGTTTTCGGACTAGGAAATGCGCTGTATGCTATAATTGCTGTTTTTGTCACGACAAAAATCTCGGATAATATTCTGGAGGGTCTGAAATTCGCAAAAATGGCATATATTATTTCGGACGACTACGCAGAAATCGCTCATGCAATTATGCATCATATGGACCGTGGGGTAACGGGTGTGAATGCCACCGGCATGTATTCCAACCGAGATAAAAAGATGCTGTTTTGCGTGGTTTCAAAGAAAGAAATTGTCAGGATTATTGAGATTTCACAGAGAATAGACCCAAAATCCTTTGTCATAGTCAGTGATGTTCGAGAGGTCATGGGTGAGGGTTTTATTGAATATAGACAGTAATTTTGGCAAATATTTAGCGGATTATTGTTAAAACTACCTTTTTAATTTTTGGATATAC